>NZ_MJAT01000033.1 GCF_001742305.1 Desulfuribacillus stibiiarsenatis
ATAATTTATGCCGCGAAAGCCTGTTTATATGGGATAGTACCCTCTGGTAAAATACTGACGGCGGAAGCCAATAATGATCTAGTATCACTTCCGCCCAAGAAACGGGAGTCCAGAGGGTACAAGGGCCCCATGTCAACAGGACCGTGGAATAAATGGATTGAAGAGCATGAAAAAACGTCAACCATAACTAATGATTGACGCCATAATACTTTTGTTTTTTCTACTGTCTACTTGACAGGGGCATGTTCACATTGGCGTATGCCTTAGTTGCTTTACTTCTTCATAGAAGATTCTGTAGGAACTATTACACCTTCAGGTTTTAACACGTTCGGCACTGTAATTGACCCACTTTTGTCAAATTCAAATACAATGGTGAAAACATCAGGTAATTGTCGGAAGGATGGCATATTAAACATCATAATATGGTATCCACCCTTCTTAAACTCTATTTCTCCGTTCGGTATATTCACATGTTCAATCTGATACATACTCCCGTCTTTGACATTGTGCAATTCAAATGTTGCTTCAGGGAACTCAGGAATCATAAAACCTGTAAAAGTGTCTTCGCCACCATTATTCCTTATTGTAAAATAGCCAGAGTAAACTCCTTCGCCTTTCATTGAAGAAGGGGCAATCGAAATATTCTCGATTACTATATCAGGCGCCTTGTCACTACTACATCCAGTAGTAAAGATAAACATTGATAATAGTACCGCCATTATTAAAATTTTTCTCACTAAATACCCTCCCATTGTTACAAACATGCTATTTCCCGTACATCGCCATCAATCAAGTGAAATCTACGGTTCGCTGCCTCTGCCCATTGTGGGTGATGAGTGACCATAACAACAGCCTTCCCGTTCTTCACCTGATCCTTCAATAACTTCATCACTTCTTCTGCCCAATGTATGTCTAAATCGTTCGTTGGTTCATCTGCAATCACCAAAGATACGTCATTCACAAGTGCTCTTGCAACAGCTACTCGACGTCGTTGTCCAACACTCAGTTGATGCGGTAGAAAACGTAAACGTTCTCCTAACCCAAGCTTTCCTAAAAGCTCTATCGCCCTTTCACGTTGCGCCTTACTAGAAGATTTCCTCGTCTGTAAATATGTAGAGAAGAGTACGTTCTCAAGCACCGTTAATGTAGGAAATACGTTCGCCTCTTGAAATATAAACCCTACTTGGTTCGCTCTGATGGTTGTTAACTGAGCGTCCGTTAGGTTCGATATATCTTTTCCTTGAATCGATACAGAACCAGTTGTCGGGCGAAGCAATCCACCCATCACATATAAAAGTGTGCTTTTCCCTGTGCCAGATGGGCCTTCAATGGTAACGAATTCCCCAGCCTTAATGTCCAACGACACTTCCTTTATCGGACACACTTTTTCCCCAGCATCATATTCTTTCGTCACTTTCTGCAATCGACATATATCCACCGGTTCACCCCATTATAAATTGCTTCGCGAAATCGCTTCTTGTGGATCTAATCTTGAGCTGCTCCAAGCAGGGTAAAAAGCTGCGAACAATCCTAGTAAGATAGCAACCCCTAGACTTACACTGCCTGTCAAAAACACATCTGTAGGCGTGATGTTCCAAGGCGGCATCACAAGAATTCCTTTTAGCCATTGCATGACATGAACAGAGCCATAACTACCTACAAGAATTCCTATACACCATCCGACAAGTACTGTAAACATTACTTCAATCATGACCATTAGAAAGGCATCAAGTCTTCTGCCACCTAGTGCACGCATGACCCCAATTTCCCTTCTCCGCTCACGCGCTAATGATAAGAATCTACCGAATAAAGCTAAGGCAGAAGTAATGGCAAGGATAATCCACAGCCATAATAGAATTTGGTTCACTGCTTGCATTTGTCCCTTCATTTCCCCTATGATTTCGCCCGAAGTAATTGCTTGTACCGGTAGTCCCATTTGGTTAATCTGGCGAGCAATAAGTTGAGGGGGATACCCTTCATCTGCTTGAATCATGATGACGGATATCAGGTCTTCTGGATTTTGTGACAGCCAATACCCTTGTAGCCCTGGGCTTTCTGCAGCCAATTCGCGAGCAACAGCAATATCCATAAAGATTGTCTCATCCATACCCGTTCCTGTTTGTTTCAATTGACCTGCAACTACGAATATTTCATCAAGAATGATTGCATGATCTCCGAAAAATGGCTTCACGATTCCACCAATTAAGATTTGCTCTGGGTCTAATGGAATCGAGATTTCCGTTTCTAACCATGGCGCAATGAGAAAGTCTGTGCTTGCATCATATCCAATTAATCTCTTTGCCTCTTTTAAATTACAACAACTCTCATCTAAAGACTGTGTGAAAAATTGCGGAGTAGCCTTAGCGATACCTTCAATTTCTAGTATTCTATCAAAATACTGTGATGGCATATACGCATTCACAGGTTCTGCAGTAAACAAGGTTTGTTGTGCGTTCACACCTACAACTTGAGGCAATACCACAACGTCTGCACCTAATCTCTCTGAGGATAACTGTATACTCCCTTGTAACATTGCTAGAATCATATGAGCAATCACAAACGTAGCAATCGCAATTGCTACTAAGAGAATCGTTAACAGCGATTGATGCATACGCCTTGTAACATTTCGCCAAGCCAAATGGAACATGTAGACACTTCCTTACTTCTTAAAATAAGCTAATCCTACTGGACCACCTGTAATTGCAATATTACTAATTTCGTTCTGTTTCTTGACATCAAAAATCTGTATAGAATTAGAATCCATATTAGTAACTGCTACCTTCGTAAATTCCCCTACAGTTGTGAGAGCAAAAGGATATTCACCCGTAGCAAAACGCGCTACTTCCGTATTATCCTTTTTCACATCTATCGCTACTATTTCCTTTGTTTCATGAAGAAGGATATAAAGATAAGGATCTGCTAATTCAAGTGCTGCCGGCATATCTGATGTTGGAATTACACCAAGCTTTTCTTTGTTGGTTAAATCAAAGATAAAAACTTCATCGGCATCATCTTGCACTCCATGCCCACCACTATAGATTCTATCTGATTGAATATCGTAAGCGAGCCCTGAACTCTTAGGTACAGTTTCAAAAGTGTCTAGTATTTGTAGTGTGGTTAAGTCTATTATTACTAGAGTTCCTGCATCATGATTTGTTACTGCTAGCCTATTATTTGGTAGAATTTCTAAATTATAAGGGGACTTCCCTGTAACGATCTCGCCAATTACTTCTCTAGAAGTTAAATCTATAATAGAAACAGTATCTGCCCCTGAGTTGCTCACATACGCTCTATTCTGTGCTTCTTCTGTAATAATTAAAGCTGGGATACGTCCCACGGTCACTTTATGTAAAATATCAAATGTATCTAAGTCCAAAAACCATACTTCATTACTTAAAGCACAAGCAATTAACAATTGGTTTCTATCCTTATCGACTGCAATCCCATATGGCTTCTTCCCAACTCTTTGTTCAGACGTAACTTTCCCTGTTGCAAGGTCAATAGCAACTACCTTATCCTCGTTCATAGCCGTGACATAAAGTCGTTCATTATAAGTAATCGGCGTTGGATTTAACGGAGCCCACTCTTCTTGTTGCGGATTGTTGGTAGTGCTTTTAGCAGTATCCTTAGTACCGCAAGCAGTTCCAATGAAAAGCAGAGAAATAACTAACATTACAATCAATAGTTTTTTTCTAATATCGCACATGATGTTTCCCTTCTTTACCAGTCTGTAATTGATTTTAAACTTATACTAGATTAGAATCATTATAATTTATATTCTATTTTACTAACCCAATTTTTACAACATATATTTATTAAAAACTTTGTGCCATTTTCTCTTTTTACAACCTTTGTTTCTAGATATAAAGAAAACTTGGCATTCGCCAAGCCTTATGGCGAAGCACACAAGCGCATAAGGCTCGCTATTTGCTTCGCATAGTCTCGCTTTAAGAATGTCTTAGTTGCACTGACGCATAAACACAGCAGTTTCTGCTGATGTGTTGCTAATGCACAGCTATACTATTAACACTAAATTTATAAATTCTGATAGTGTAAAAAAGCTGACTAAGACCTATATAAGGCTCAATCAGCTTTTTGGTAACTACAGATGCTATTATCTAATATTGGTATACTACATTTATACTTTAAATTTTGAAATCATTGCATTCAATTTATTCGTGTTATCTTTCATTACTATCATTTGCTCAACAATTTCCTCAGTTCTCACTGAGAATACCCCGGCATTTTCAGCGATTGCAGATATTCCACTTGCTCCTTCGTTTGCAGACAATGTAACTTCATGAATCACACGCATCATACTTTGGATAGAGTCTAGCATTTGTTCAGAAATATCTTTGAATTCTACCATAATTTCCTCTACATATTTTGCATCTTTACTATAAACTTCACCGGTATTTACCATAACCTCGTAATCTTTCACGACTTGATTCTCTACAAAGGTTAACATGTCCTCTGAGCTTTTTACTAAGTTATCTACAGAAGAGAATACCGTACTCGTCACTTCTTGAATCTTATTTACGGTATCTTTAGAGTCCTCCGCTAGTTTGCGAATTTCGTCAGCTACTACAGCAAATCCTCTTCCAGCCTCGCCAACTCTTGCTGCTTCAATTGCTGCATTTAATGCTAATAGATTCGTTTGAGCAGTAATTTCTAAGATTGCTTGTGACAATACTTGTATTTTATCAATTGCTTTCGATTCTTTAATTGCCGCACGTAATTTCGTGTTTGAGTCCTCATACACTCGTGTAGCATTTGCCCTAGAAGACACCGCACTATCTTTTAAGTTTATAGCTCGTTGATTAATTTCTTTTGCAGAATTGCTGCCTTCACGGGCTTTATCCGCAATTCTCTCCATTGCTAACTCAATTTCCACAGAAGATGCATTCATCTCTTGCATGGATGCTGCGGTTTCTTCCATACCTGCAGATATTTGTTGCGTAGTAGCAGATACCTCTTCAACGTTAGCATTAAACTCTACTAAATTTTTCTCTGTCTTCTCTACTAAATCGAATATATCATGGGTAACATCTGTTACTTCATGAATTACTTTCTGTTGCGATGAAATCATCTGGTTAAATCCGTTGGAAAGTAGCCCTAATTCGTCATTCGTCTTGGATGTAACTCTTGCCGTTAAATCTCCATTGGAAGCTTGATTAAATGCTAGTAATAATGGAGGTATCTGTTTCAGTATGCTCCCTGTCGAAACAAATAATATAATAGATAATATGATTACCGCCAGCAACAGCGCTATAGTAAATATATAGCGAAATGCAGCCAATTGTTCTTCTGCTTCTTCTATCGGAACTACCAACGCTACTACCCATTTACTGATATCTACTGGTGCATATGCGATGTAATTCTCTTGTTCATTAAATTTTACTGTTTCAATTTCCGCTTTTCCACTCAATAGCCCGCCGCTAATACTCTTCCATTCTTCTATTTCCGCTACTGTTTTGTCTAATATCAAATCAGCGTTTTTATGATAGATAAACTTTCCTACCGTATCTATCAAAACAGCATGTCCACTGTCTTTATAGGAAAAGCTCCCCATTATCTCAGATATTCGATCTAAAGAAATATCCATTCCGGCTACACCTAATAGGTCTCCATTTTCCTCATAGATAGGTGTACAAACTGTAATTACAATCGATTGCGTAGAAACATCAACATATGGTTCTGTAATTGTCAGCCCTTTGTTTGCAATAGCAGCCTTGTACCATCCTCGTTGACTCATGTCAAATTCAGGAGGTAATACAAACTCATCGTGAATAATTAAATAGTTAATCGCGTCAATTCCTACATAGATATTCAACATATTCTCATTTTTCTCGCGAATTAAATTTAGTGTCTTAATGAGTTCCCGATAACCTGCTGTAGTGCGTACATTATTCTTGTCTGTAGCCCTTTTCACAAATTCCCGTACATAGTGATTTTCGTTTAATTGCTCTACATCTTGTCCTGCATCAAGCAATACCTTTTCTACATCATTCGATACTTTGTCTTTATAGGATGTCAATTGTTCTTGGACACCATTATGAATAATGTCTTTTGCTTTCATATAAATGACTCCTGAAAGCGATCCCAAAATAAGCATCGTAGAAAGAATGACCGCGACAAACATTTTAATACGGATTCCTGTTACAAATTTTCTCTCCATAAAAGTGTGTTGCTCCTCCATTTTTTTCTCTTTTTTGTTTTTTCCCTTTTTACTATTCTCTCTTTTTAGTTTTCTTCTTTGTATAGTTCACCTTTTTATTCTATTAAGCTTATTCTATGTACAAGATTACCGCGTATCAATCCAAGGTTTATTCCATTATTAGAAAATTAAGTATGTTTATTCATCTTCTTGTATATTCCATAAGCACTTATACGATTATACGTAATTAATTGACATAGTCAAGAATAATATTCTATGATTAGTTTAAACTTGCATATAACTACATAAGATTTATTCTACTGTAATTTTATTGAAAAATAGAAAGGGGTTTTATTATGAGTCACGAACTACCGCAACTTCCGTATGACAAGAACGCTTTAGAGCCACACATTTCTTCCGAAACATTAGAATTTCATCACGGAAAGCACCATCAGGCATATGTTACGAATTTAAACAACTTAATTCCTGGAACTGAGTTTGAGAATATGCCCTTAGATGAAATCGTTAAGAAGTCTTCAGGTGGGGTTTTCAACAATGCCGCTCAAGTCTGGAATCATACCTTCTTCTGGAACTGCATGAGTCCGAACGGTGGCGGAGAGCCTACTGGAGAAATAGCTGATGCTATCAATGCAACTTTCGGTTCTTTCGATAGTTTCAAAGAGCAATTTACCAAGACAGCTGTTGGCACGTTTGGCTCTGGCTGGGCATGGTTAGTAAAGAACTCCGACGGTTCCCTAGCTCTAGTTAGTACCAGCAATGCTCAAACACCTTTAACTACAGATCAAAAACCACTTTTGACTTGTGATGTCTGGGAGCATGCGTACTATATCGATTATCGCAATGCACGCCCTAAATTTGTGGAGGCGTTCTGGAATTTAGTGAATTGGGATTTTGTCGCGAAGAACTTCGCTGAATAATGGTAAAGGACCTGTCGATTGTTCAATCACAGGTCCTTTTGTTACTCTTCTTTTCCCCTATATATTGACTCTTTTTCGCCTCTTGGATGAGATAGTGGGCGAATCGATGAATACTCTGCATAAAGCGCTCCTGTGAGAAATCACCTTTTGCCATACGATTTAAGGCCCTTTCCCATTTGCCAGTTGTTTCTGGTGACTTCAATTCATTCGGTATAATGCTAATAATCTTAATCCCTTTTTCCGTTGGAATAAGGTTCTTCTTTTCGCGCTTAATATATTCGACTTGGATTAACCGTTCAATGATGGCTGCTCGCGTAGCTGGTGTACCTAATCCACTATCTTTCAGTTGCTCTCGTAGTTCTTCATCTTCTACAAAGCGTCCTGCATTTTCCATCGCACTGAGCAATGTGTTTTCGTTGTATGGTTTTGGCGGCTGTGTTTGTTTCTTAACCATCTCAGCATTGACGAAAGGAACGGAATCCCCAACCTTCAGTACTGGTAGCACCTGCTCATCCTTATTGTTATCATCGCTGCTATTGCTGTTCTTATAAAGAGCTTTCCAGCCCCATTTTAGCACAGTCGTTCCCTTCGAAAGGAAACATTCCTCCACGGACTCTATGACAATTTGCGTAGATTCGTATTCATACGCTGGATAAAAAACTGCTATAAACCTACGCACGATTAAATCATAAATATTCCGCTCTTGCTGGGAAAGCTTGTCTAGATTCGGCACCTTCGGCGTTGCGATAATCGCATGATGGTCTGTAACTTTGCTATTGTTGATGATACGGTTGTTAAACTTGATTGGTTGTTTAATCCCCTCAATGTAAGGACGATACTCTGCAACACTAATGCGCTTTAATGTTTCGCTAATTGTAGATTTCATGTCATCCGATAGATAACGACTATCCGTCCTTGGATACGTGATTAACTTATGTTTCTCGTATAGGCTTTGGGCGATATCTAAGGTCTGTTTTGCTGTATACGCAAAGGATTTGTTCGCGTCCTTCTGAAGCTCTGTTAAGTTATATAGTAACGGTGCCGTTAACTTTTTATGCTCTTTCTTAACATCTTTAACATTGCCGATAGTACCGATTACTTTATTTACGATTGTAAGGGCTTGACTTTCTGTCGTAATCCTAGAAGTATTCTCTTTTACATCTGTCCATGTTCCAGAGAAATCTCCATAATCGCTTTTAATTTCCCAGTAATCTTGCGGTGTAAAATTGGTGATATCATGGTGCCTTTGGACGATCATTGCTAAGGTTGGAGTCTGAACGCGACCGACGCTATATACCATATTATTGCGAACAGAATACACTCGCGTACCGTTAATCCCTATTAACCAATCTGCTTCGCTGCGGCATTTGGCTGAGGCATATAAATTGTCGTATTCGCGATTATCTTTCAATTGTTTGAAACCTTCTTGAATCGCCTCTTCCGTCATAGAGCTAATCCATAGCCTCTTACAAGGTTTGGTGCAACCCACTAAATCATAAATATAACGAAAAATCAACTCCCCTTCACGCCCACTGTCAGTCGCACAAATAATGTCATCGATGTCTGTACGATTCATCAGGAACTCTAGGGTTTTGTACTGTTTTAGGGTTCCAGAGAGCGGCTTTAGTTTCATCTGTTCTGGTATAATCGGTAAGGTTTGAACATCCCACTTCTTATAGCGTTCGTTATAATCCTCCGGTTCACATAATGTTACAAGGTGACCCACAGCCCAAGAGATAAGGTATTGCTGTCCTTCTAAGTAACCGTTTTTCTTCGATGATGCTCCAATCACTTTTCCAATATCTGTGGCAACCGAAGGTTTCTCTGTAATAATTAGTGTTTTTCCCATTCCAATCTCCTTAGACGATTTGCAAGCAATGTATTTCTTTGTGTGATTTTATGATTCCGAACGGCCATTGCAATCGCTTGCTTCGTGCCGACTAGTACCATTACTTTTTTGGCTCTGGTGACGCAAGTGTATAATAAGTTTCTCTGTAGCATCATGAAATGCTGCATAGTAAATGGAGCCACAACCACCTTATACTCGCTGCCCTGGCTTTTGTGTACAGTTGTGGCGTACGCTAGCATGATTTCATCAAGCTCTGTCACATCGTATTCAACATCGATTCCGTCGAAGGTGATGATGAGTGTGCGCTCTTCCGTATCAATGGCGGTTATTTTACCAATATCACCATTAAAGACATTTTTATCGTAGTTGTTCTTGATTTGCATAACCTTGTCATGTAAGCGATAGCTTGTACCGCCGAATTTCATTACAATGTCGCACGGATTCAATGCCTCTTGTAAAATCTGATTCAAATTCATCGCACCTGATTCCCCGCGCTGCATCGGGCATAGTACCTGTATATCATTGACTGCATCTATGTTGTAATAGTTGGGAAGGCGCTTGGTGCATAAATCTCGTATTGTGCTAGCTACTAATTCAGGGTGTTCTTGTTCGATAAAGAAAAAGTCTCGATCACGACTCCCTGATAATTCTGGAAACTCACCCTTATTGATGCGATGAGCATTGGTAATGATCGCACTCCCTTGGGCTTGTCGGAAGATTCTTGTCAGCTTGACCACATTTACAATACTAGAATCTATGATATCCTGCAGTACATTTCCAGCACTAACAGAAGGTAACTGATCAATATCCCCCACTAAAATGACTACTGTTTTGTTATCGACTGCTTTTAACAAGTTGTACATTAGTACGATGTCCACCATGGATACTTCATCAATAATTAAGACATCGCAGACGAGAGGGTCTTCCTCGTTTTTCTTATACCCTTCGGTAGGCTTGAATTCTAATAACCGATGAATTGTCTTTGCCTCTTTACCAGTAGCTTCTGACATTCTCTTGGCGGCTCGTCCCGTTGGTGCAGCCAACAAAACAGTCGCCCCTAGATGTTCGAATACTTGGATGATTGCAAGGGTTGTCGTTGTCTTCCCAGTGCCTGGTCCACCTGTTAAAACCATAAATTTTGATTGCACAGCCGTTTGAATTGCTTGCTTCTGGATATCGTCGTACGCGATCTCCTGTTCTTTTTCAATCAAGCCGATTGTATCTGCCGCATTCACAGTCTGGAACTGACTATTGGTCGCGATAATCTCTTGGATTCGCTTTGCCGTTCCAACCTCACTATAGTAAAATGATGGTAGAAAAATAGAATCCTCTTCGTCCATGATTACTGTTTGATTGAGTAGAATGTTCCCTAATGTCTCTTCTATAATAGGTCTGCTAATTTCTAAAATTTCCTCAGTCTTCTCAATAAGCTGCTCTCTAGTTGCAAAACAGTGTCCCTCATTTGACAATTCGTTTAGCATGAATACGATACCGGCACTGCAACGTTCAAAAGACTCCTTGCCAATCCCCATCTGCAGGGCTATTTTATCTGCTGTACGAAAACCGATTCCCCAGATATCTTCTGCAAGTCGATATGGATTCTCTTGCACAATGTCGATACTTTTCTCGCCGTAGGTCTTATATATTTTCACTGCATATGCTGTAGAAACTCCATTGGATTGCAAGAACAGCATGACATTTTTAATTTCTTTCTGTTCCTGCCACGCCTTTTTAATGATTGTCACTCGTTTACTGCCGATGCCCTCTACTTCAATCAATCGGTCCGGACTATCTTCGATGATGTGTAGCGTGTTTTCTTTGAACTTGCGCACAATCTTTTTTGCGTATACGGGACCTATCCCTTTGATTAGGCCACTGCCTAGATACTTTTCAATTCCTGCTACGGTTGCAGGCACTTCCTCACGATAGTCCTGTACTGAAAATTGCTTGCCAAATTTACTATCCATTCGCCAGTCGCCTTTTAGACGGATAACAGCACCCACGTTCACAGCAGCAAGATTTCCCACAATCGTCACTAAGTCTGGATGGCCTTTGGAACGAATTTTGATGACACAAAAACCATTCTCTTCATTTTGATATGTGATTCTCTCAACGATTCCACTCAAGTTCTCCATGAAAACCACCCTGCTAATCTGCCAATATTCTTGTTTCTTTCTTAATCATATAACAGGTATTCTCGTTTGTCATAAGAAATCCCTTCCATCATTTCACGTTTCATTGTATTGTTACTATAATATTGATAGAATAATGGTTGGTAAAACGCGTTTCAAAGCGAAACGATTTCGGAAAGAAAGGAATACACAAGTGGACAATCAAATAGCAGAAGATTTACGAACAAAAATAAATAATAGACGCACCTTCGCAATCATCTCTCACCCCGATGCGGGGAAAACTACATTAACAGAAAAGTTATTACTGTTTGGTGGTGCGATTCGTCTTGCTGGCACTGTAAAAGGACGGAAAGCCAGTAAGCATGCAACTTCAGACTGGATGGAAATTGAGAAACAGCGTGGAATTTCCGTAACATCTAGCGTAATGCAATTTTCTTACGGTGGTCATGAAATCAACATCTTAGATACACCAGGTCACCAAGATTTTAGTGAAGATACGTATCGTACATTAACAGCAGCGGACTGTGCTGTGATGTTGCTCGACTCTGCCAAAGGTGTCGAGGCCCAAACGATTAAACTTTTCCAAGTGTGCCGAATGCAGAACATTCCTATTTTCACTTTCATCAATAAGATGGACCGTGAAGGTAAAGAGCCTTTAGCTTTACTTGAAGAGTTAGAAAATGTTCTAGGAATTCGTTCTTGTCCTATGAACTGGCCGATTGGAATGGGTTCAGACTTTCTAGGGATTTACGATCGAATTAACGAGCGATTTGACTTATTTCGCGAACAAGAACAACGTGAGCTATTTGAGTTGAAAGATAACGATCTAGGTTCGCAAGAAGTAAAGGAACTACTAGGTGAAAGTCGTAGCCAGCAGCTTCAAGATGATATCGAATTATTAGACATCGCTGGTGACCCATTTGATATCGATAAAATCAATGAAGGAAAGCTCACTCCCGTATTTTTCGGAAGTGCTTTAACGAACTTTGGAGTCCAGACATTCTTAGATGAGTTCGTCAAATTATCACCACCTCCTAGCGCCAGAAAAAGTACGATTGGCATGATTGACCCTGTGGAGAATAAATTCTCGGGATTTATTTTCAAAATCCAAGCCAACATGAATCCAGCTCACCGCGACAGAATCGCTTTCTTACGAATTTGCTCTGGACGATTTGAACGAAATCTTAGCGTCAATCACGTGCGCCTAGGAAAACAGATTAAATTATCACAGCCTCAACAGTTTCTTGCGCAAGACCGTCATATTATCGATGAAGCTTTTGCAGGGGATATTATTGGATTATTTGATCCAGGGATATTCCAAATTGGAGATACCTTAACTGTCGAGGGAAATTTCCAATTTGATAAGCTGCCACAATTTACACCAGAACATTTCGCAAAGGTGTATACGAAAGACGCCTTGAAACATAAGCAATTCCAAAAAGGGTTGTATCAGTTAGCGGAAGAAGGGGCCGTTCAGATTTATAAAACGTTTATCAATCACACAGAAGATATGATTCTTGGAGTGGTTGGTGAATTACAGTTCGAAGTATTCCAACACCGTTTAAAATCTGAATACGGTGTCGACGTATACTTCCAAAGATTGAATCATCAATTTGCCCGTTGGTTAAAGAGTGAAACAAAGATTGACCCATTTAGTCTCGGCAGTTCTAATTGTCTGCTTGTGAAAGATCATTACGATAACTTAGTCGCACTGTTTGAAAGCGAATTTTCCCTCCGTTGGATGATGGAGAAGTATCCGAATTTCCGCTTCCAGACCATTAATAATGAAGATGCAAACGTTGATGTCACATACTTTAAACGCTAGTTGACCAAATGAAGCAAGCCCCATACATACTGGGCATGCTCTATGCGAAAGAGCCGCGAAAATCGCGGCTCTTTCTATCTTTAATTTAAAGTGTATAATGTGCTTTCTTAAGTGTATAATGTACTTTCTTTCCCTAAGATCACTGTAAACGTAAAAGTTGAGCCCTTTCCATCCTCGCTCGTTACCATAATATTCCCACCCATGATTTCAACTATGCGCTTGCATATCGTTAATCCAAGACCAGTTCCACCGTATTTACGTGTTAATGAATTGTCAGCCTGGGTAAATGGCTTAAAAATTTGTTGCATAGATTCTACAGACATTCCGATTCCTGTGTCTTGAATAGAAAACTCAAGCTCTATCGTTGAATCTGTATAATCAATCACTGACACTTTTGCATGAATACTACCTTGGTCAGTAAACTTAATCGCATTATTCACTAAATTACTAATCACTTGACGCAGTCTTAATGGGTCACCAACTGCTACCTCTGGTAAATCCGTAACATACTGAATGCTAAGTCCAACCCCTTTTTCCTTGGCTTTTGCGCTAAATGGTGTGATCGACGCCTCGACAGTGTCTTTAATATCAAAAGGAATTTCTTCTAGCTGCATGTTACCAGACTCGACTTTAGAAATATCTAATATGTCATTGATGATTGCCAGCAAGCTTTCTGATGATTGATTGATATGGCTGATATATTCCAGTTGTTCTTCTGTTAGGTCTGTGAATTCTAATAGATTCACAAATCCGATAATGCCGTTCATTGGAGTGCGAATCTCATGACTCATATTTGCTAAGAACTGGCTCTTTGCTATATTTGCAGCTTCAGCGTCATCCTTCGCTTTAACAAGCATTTGCTCATACTCCTTTTTATCTGTGATATCCACAATACTGATAATCCAAGCATCAGAAAGTCGTATATCTTTAATCATGTATAACCTAACCATATACCATTCGCTATTTTTCATCTGAACTTCAAAGGATGTCTCTTGATTGTTTTCTACATAGCTTCGGATTTTATGGAAAAATTGAGAATGCGTTTTTGTCACATTGTCTTCTTGCACATTCTTGACTTGCATAATATCTCTTGCCGACATGTTCATGCTCAACACATGCAGCTTAGGATCAATGACTATGATCCCTTCCCGAATATAGTCATGCACATTTTCGTTAATTGCCAGTTGTTCTTGTAGGAACCCATTAATCAATGACCAGGCAAAGCAGATGAACATCAACGAGAACGATGCTGGTGTAAAGTCGACTAAGGTAAATCTCGCTAGGTATAAGCTATTACTTGCTAACGGAGTAATGATACCAATAATCACAATAAAATGTTCGCCCAAGATATTCCGCTTCAACATGGTAGCAATAATATGACCAAGCCCTACCAATATCAGTGTGTAACTATAGATCGTATTGACAATAAACCATAAGCCGCGTTCATAATGTAATACTATATGGTTACCAACTTCGCTTTCAATATATATACTCGACCACATCAGTCCATGTAGATCATTGGTCATCGCAATAAAAAACGTTGAAAATGGAATCATCCAAAAGAATGCTCGGGTTTGGATGTTTTTCAAATATTCCATGTCGCCCCTACCAGAAAACTCAATAGAGAAAAACAATAGCAATACTGGAGACGTAACGATTCCCATATAAGAAAGCTGCGAAAATAGAATTTTATTCTCTGGCACTTTAGACACTACTTCAAGCATTGCAAAAAGTGTCCAAAGCATCCCTGCAACCATTAATAACGTAAAATATCTATACTTTCCGTAACGAAGAAATTTCGTTGATATTTGCCGAATAAGCATAAGCGACATCACAAGACTTATGACTGATAATATGATATAAGACTCCAAAAAAAGCCCCCCAAAGACCCATTTTTTTCTTATTCATAGTACCTTATAATCATTCAAAACACTAGGGCAAAACGGGAATAGTCTGACAATTATTTTTCTTTACTGAATAAAAGCCTAATCCTGCATTTATTGATATGCTCCCCTTGTGGTAGAAAGTTTAAATAATAAAACTGTTTATTTACAAGGAGGAGCATATCATATTGCAAGATTAGGCTTTTGCTTTAGTTTCTATTCGATATTAAAAACTGATACTGTTATTTCTGTTATATTCTATTATTTACTATGGTTTGCTTGTAAAAATTCTGTAACTGCTGCTTTTTCTTCATCCGTTAACAAACCTTGTTTGTATCCAATCATACGATCAATTACTGATGGCCATTGATCTGCCGCTTGAGGTGTTAATGTTTTGTCCATCAAATGACAACCTATGCATTTCGCTTCTATTAGAACTTGCGCATCTAATGTAGCAGGTTCTGGCGCTGGTGCAGGTTGGTCTGCTGGTGCTTGTGCTGGCGGCTCTGGTGCAGGAGCTGGATCAGCAGCAGGTGCAGGGGCTGGGGCTGGTGTTGAATCGCTACTACTACACCCTACAACAGTGACTAACATCACACTTAGCAGCAAACAAATGAGTCCTATTTTTTTTGCGTTCATTGTAACATCTCTCCTATCAATTTATGAATGTTCTTAGACAAGCCTAAGATATGTGAAATTATATTCTGCAATTGTATATCTGTCACTCTTTTATGTGCAAGTCGAGAATATTGTGATATTTGTATTTGATTCTATTTAGCAATTATTACAAATGTATTACCGCGTATTTTCCCTATATGCTTCCGTTTCCTTTTATAGTAAAGTAGTTTTAAATATGAAGAAATTGTAAAGACGAGGAGGCTGTCAATGGAATTCCCTGTGTTTGAACTTCAATATTTTGGTTCTAATACACTTATTGCTGTAATTGCAATAATTCACGTTATTATCTCCCATGGCTGTGCAGTAGGTGGCTCAATATACTTGGCCTCAACTGAATACTTAGCTTATAAGAGAAAAGATGAACAGCTTGACCAATTCGCGCGGAAGTTCTTAAAGGTACTGTTTATTATTACTACAAGTGTCGGTGCTCTAACAGGTGTGGGTATATGGTTTGCCGTTTCTCTAGGTCAACCAATGGCAATCGCATCATTACTACGAGTATTCTTCTGGGCTTGGTTTGCTGAATGGATCGTATTTATGACTGAAATTGCATTACTAGTCATTTACTTTTTTACGTGGAAAACAATTTACGAAAAGGGTAAGGCGCTTCACGTTAAGATTGGAATTGCGTATGCCGTAGCATCATGGTTTACGATGGTTATTATTACTGGAGTTCTAGCTGCCATGCTAACTCCTGGGGAATGGCTAGTGAGTCGTTCGTTCTGGGATGCATTTATGAATCCTACTTGGATTCCGTCATTACTTTTTAGAACTTCTGTTGCTGTTTCTTTAATTTCAGGATTTGCGCTACTATACGCGAGTTTAACTATTAAAGATGCACAATTTAAACAGAAAATCATTTCCTATACTGGAAAATGGCTGCTCGTATCTACTTTAACGATTCCACCAACAGGCATGTTTTATCTGTCTCGCGTTCCGGAAAGGGCAAAGGATTTACTAGTTTGGGCATCTGGATTCATTAATGAGAACACGTTTGTTTTATTAAACACAGTCGGTGCGCTAGTAATTTTCTTAATTGCCTTATGGGCAATTTTTCAAGGGAAGCGATTTCCTGCGATTCTTTCTTTAGTTGTGTTAGTATTATCTGTTTTTTACATTGGTGAAATGGAAATGGTCCGGGAGAAAATTCGTAAGCCTTACATGATTTATGGGTATATGTATGCTAATGGCGTGACGATAGATGATATTGACCATTTAAATACTGTCGGTGTTTTATCTTCGAGTAAGTGGTCTACTGTAAAAGAGGTCACTGCAACGAATCAACTACAAGCTGGACGTGAAGTGTTTAAGCTACAATGTAGTTCTTGTCACACAATCAATGGTTGGAATTCACGAAGAGATATCGTACAAATCACCAATGGTTGGCCTGAAGGAGCAATCAACGCCTATATTGCAAATCTGGATTCGTTCCACTATTTCATGCCTCCATTTTTCGGATTACCTGAAGAACGGGAAGCGTTAAGTAAGTGGATCTACAACTTCCAAACGAATTCATCGAATAGTTCACTCAATACATCTTTTGTTGGAGAAAGGAAGGTGGCAGTCAATGAATAATTTACCGATTCCTACTGAATTAGACCTGCCAATTCCTGGATCTGTTCCTTTTTTTACAGTATTGCTCGTAATTAGTTTTATACTTCATATTATTTTTGTGAATGTGATGATTGGTGGTACGGTCGTTGCGCTCGTTACAGAGTATCTCGGTATTAAACGTAATGATGTTCGGTATGACCGATTAGCCCAGTCTATGATAACTGTAACCTCTGTGAATAAGAGTATCGCAGTCGTACTTGGAGTAGCGCCATTATTATTAATTAGCGTACTGTATACGAGGTTTATCTATTCTTCCACAGTGCTCATCGGCAAAGCTTGGATTTCAGTAGTACCTCTAGTAATCATCGCTTTCCTGTTCTTGTATGCTTACAAATTTTCTTGGGAATCGATGAGAAACTCCAAAGGGATGCATATGCTACTAGGACTTGGTGGTGTAATCCCATTACTGTTTATCCCGTTAATTTTTTCTACCAACATGGTGTTAATGCTTGTACCTGACCGTTGGTTAAGTACCACTAGTTTCTGGCAAGCAGCAATGCACAGTAGCGTGCTACCAAGATATTTCCATGTTTTGTTTGCCTCTTTTGCACTCATTGGTATTATGATTGTTTTGATGGGCTATTGGCAAAATCTTAAAGCAACAACTGCTGAGGAGCAATCCTATCGCCAATGGACTATGCAATATGGAATATACTGGGCACTTTATGCAATCCTTGGGCAGCTATTTGTTGGTCCAGTCCTTTTATTCTTACAACCCTCGGGAGTAAGAGCGTCGTTTTTGGGCGGATCAAATACATGGATGATTATAATTGCAGTAATCCTAGTGTGTGGAATTTTAACCACATTATATTTAATGGGTAAATCTCTTAACTCTAAAGCGCTCAATACACAATCGATGACAAAAACTGTTAGTGAAACTGCTGCTACTGTAGAACAGGGACTTACTTCTAGGAATAATGACAGGAAAACATGGGGTATCATCATTGCGTTGTTATGTGTGCTGCTTTTAATGGGTACAATCCGTCATCAAGTAAGAGAAATACACTTAGCACCTTATCAAAACCCGTCCTTCGAACAAAACTTGATAAAGGAGGTCTCAAAGTAATGAGAAAACTCCTAAAAAAGCTTTTTCATAGAAAAAGTTTACTAGTTTTGGCAGCTTTATCTGTGTTGTTGATTCTAGCAGGCTGTGGCGCTCAAACTACTGATACTAAGAAAGTTCATGATGGGCCACCTAAGATCCCTCATACTACAAATGCAATAGATAATTGCCTAGTTTGCCATGAGACTGGTCTTATGGGTAAAGCTCCTATAACGCCTCACCCAGAACGTCCAAATTGCCAAATGTGTCATGTTTCTTCTCAGGAAATGGCTAAAGTACCAGTTCAAGAATCACCTAGTACTCAACCTACAGAACCAATACAACCTCCTGTTGAGGAACCAAAACAACCTGTAGAAGAGCCAAAACAAGCTGAGCAAGCAACTCCGACTGCACAAGAAAAGCCTGTTGAGCAACAAAAGCCTGTTGAGCAACAAAAGCCTGTCGAGCAACAAAAGCCTGACGAGCAACAAAAGCCTACAGAACCAAAATCAACCGAACAACCTAAACCTGCTGAACAACCTAAACCAGTGGTAACGATTGATTTTAATAGTTTGTTAGAAGCTAAATGCTCTATGTGTCATACGAAAGAACAAGCAGTTACTCCACAACCGACACAGCAATGGCCAACCGTTATCGACCGTATGTTGGGCTACAATGCTAGTTTACTAACAAGCGAAGAAAGAACTGCATTGATTCAATATTTACAAAATACGTATAGCAAATAACCACAAATGAAAAGGGAACGCATATCAACTACTGCGTTCCCTTTTCTGTGCACATAAGAATTATTTTATCCTCTACTATTTTACAGTGAGTAAGTACTCTCTAGCATAATTCGCATTGGTGCTATTAGGTTCAATTTCAATTACTTTTTCATAATATTGCTTTGCTAGTGCAGGTTTGTTGACAGTACTATGTCTATAAGTGATGGCTAATCCATATGCTCCAGCAGAAGAGTTCGGGTATCGATTCGCATAACTCTGGAAAGCGAGAATTGCGTCATCAAACATGCGAGCATTATATGCGCTCCAACCCCAACTATGGTAAGCAGTGGCTTCTGCATTTGGAACCTGTTGGATGTACTCTTTATAAAGAATAGCAGCATTCGCATAATCTTTCTCAATATATGTTTTCTGTGCCTTATTTAAAAGCTCATTCGATGTATCTAAGAACTTTCGTGCATAGTCTGCATGGGTTCCATTAGAATCTACTTCTAACACCTTTTGATAATTTTGCTTTGCCATCTCATAATTCCCAACTTGGCTATGGCTATAAATAACAGCTAATCCATAGTATCCACCTGTTTTGTTCGGAAATTTCTCCGTGTACCCTTGGAATGCTAGGATTGCATCATCAAATATTCCAGCATTATAGGCACTCCAACCCCAACTGTTATAAGTGGACTCGTCTACATTTGTCACGCTTGCTACATACTGCTTATACGCAGCGGCTGCAACCCCATATTCCTTCGCTTGATATGCAGTCTGTGCTCTATTGAACAAATCCGATATTGTAGAATTTGCTGTCTGATTGGACGCCGAACTTTGAATTGTGACCATGAACTCCTTTTGATTCCATGAAACATCATCACCTAACGCCTCAGAAAGAAAGCGTAGCGGAACAAAAACACGGTTCGAGCGGATGGTTGCCGGCATCTCTAACGTCTGCGGTGCTCCATTGACAATGGCGACTTTTGAGTCTGTCGTAAGTTCGACTTTCGTGTTACCCCTTACAGCTGTAACCTTTTTCGAACTGGCATCCCAAGAAATTGTCGCTCCCGTCTTCTCTAGCACTCCTCGTACAGGAATCATTGTCACCCCACGGTTTCGATCACCATTGATAAAATCCATGTACGCGTTAACATCAGAATATAACTCTGTCCCATTCACATGTAAACGCGGCATGTTATGTGGGTGTTTAATAATAACCCATGCATTACTCAATTCTCGCCCAGGCTTCGTCAAGTGCGAACCATTATAATATAATCCCGATGATGCCCCACCATCAAGATTCATTGCTTCTATAAAACCAAGGTCTTTCACCACTGTCGCAAGTTGCTGTACTGTTACAGCTGTAACGGTACCAAGCCCTAATGTACCATCACTCTTTACCCCAATAAAACTTCTCATCCCAATATTTGAGGTAATCTTCGGGTCTGGCATTTGATCTCTTACAAAATCCACATCTACCTTGCCCTTATGCACTAAAATTGGTCCTGCTCCTAAGGAATGACGAACCGAATCCCAGCTTATATTTTGTGAAGGTGTCTTCGCTTGAAAATCTACCGTATAATCTACCATATCTCCTACTTTAAAGAAGTTCTGCCACTGTTCCCCTGCGTCTCTCCCGATACGAATGACATATCCCGTTTTCGGTATGGTAGTATTCTCGTTCACGATGCGAGTGACTTTCCCGTTATCGACGACCACAGAAAAGGCATGATTCCCGGAAGTAATTCCGCCCTTATGTTCAGGTGTAAACAGCATAATGGCGTTTGGTGAATTGGATGTCGTATCATGGTTAAACCCCCATGCATGCCAATTATTTGGCCACTCCCATGAGCCGTTCTTTCCGCCGATGATTTTCGGATTCAGGTTTGCTATCATAAGTCTATTATTTCCATCAAATCCGGATACACTTCCTGAAGAACCACTATGCAAAACTACCCCATTTTTCTGGATGACTCCATGCGGTTGTCTGTCATCTGTATACGCATTAAAAAATGTTCCATTGATGGCTGCTATCGCATTGGTCCTCTTGGCCATGCTCTCCAATGATTCGGTTAATCCTATTTGATCTTTCGCTGTAACTGGTCTTATCTCAATTGAGCGGTCAGATAAGTTAATGTAAACGATTTGCACCGTTTTCGCTGCTTGATTGACTGTAACTGTCTTTGTTTCTTTCCAAACACTATTAGCACTAGCATCACTAAAAGAGAGGACTATCGTAAGTATGGCAGCTGCTATTGATACGAATAAACGCAATTGTTGTGGCAAAAAGGTCAGCTCCTCACGTGATAATTTCGTATAATAAGTATTTCTATAAACTCCTACGAATTCCTTTTTTTGCAATAAAAAAGGCGGTATACAGCCAAAGCCGTACCGCCTTACATTTCATTATATAATTGCAATCGATTCTTGGCGCTTTTGTTTTTGGTAGGTAGCTATTGCCAACAACATTAAGTATCTCTGACGCTTAGACATCGATCTCCATACCTTCACTTTTACATTCATTGCTAACTCCTCCTATACTTGTCCATTTCGTTTATGTCTCTAATCTATGTACGAATTCTCGAAAAAAGAATCAAACCTATGTTCTATTTGTAATTTAATAATAACCGAACATATGTTTGCTGTCAACGATGAATTTAAATATTTTCCGAGTCATATCCCATTAAGTTTTTTCCATCTGAAAGATAGCGTTTTAGATAATCGACAGCATCCTCAATCATGGAATCAATTTTCTTTTTCGAGTACAAGAGTCTTAAAATTGGCGGCATTACACCATATAATTTTTCCACAACTAATGCATATTTTAGCTCTCCAGTTTTGCTACCCAGTTGCTTCTCTGCCTCGACAACTAAAGAAAGAATCATTTTCTTTAATAATTCATGGTTCGAAGTTTTATATAGATATAGTGAAATCCCTGCAAATACAAACAGCACTATCACATCAATATAATACACAGATATTACATTTATAATTTGCTCCATTATGATCTTCCTTTCGTATCTTCATGGATTCGTTTTAATAGTAGCATAGCTGCCCATGTCGGCATCGGATCATCTAATGTCTGTAACCATTGCTCAGGATTATTGAGTAGCCCTTGCTTTGATAGATAGACCGGTCCTTCTTTTTTCCATTCTGGAATATCTGCGAATTGATTTTGGTTCGCGTTTTGAACTTCTTCTTTATGGATTAGTTCTAATTGTTCTTCTACACTAGAAATGAACGTATTCCATTTTGGTAATATAAGTCGCGGACAGTCTTTCCCACTCCAATATTTATGAGTCTTTATTCGATCTGTATCCCATTTCCTATCATGCAACATAGTAGCGACTAGATGCACTGCGTTCTTCCAAACTTTATCCTGGTCCCCACTCTCACATATCTCGATGCCAATGCTTGAGTAATTCCCCTCTCGGTTCCCTGCATGCCATGCAACTTCATTTAAAGGAATCGCTTCTATTGCTTCTTTCTCATCAATGGCAATGTGCCAGCTAGCTGTACGCGTGTTATATTGATTTAATAACCAACCACGTTCATTCTTTGCAGTGCTTGTTGGGTTCGCCGTATTATGAATTGTAATCGATGTCATGGTTGTCTGTATTCCAGGTCTACGATTTTGCGATTTCGGAATATGGTCTGAGCTATAGTGATACATAAAGACACCTCCAAATTAATCTCAGCGTCGTTACGAATACTCCCACTTCTAAGAATGGTCTTCTATTTTTAAAATAGTTAGAACCATTACGTACCCTTAGGTGATAGTGAGAGATAAGTGCCGCCAAGCTTCGAAATAAGTGCAACTAGAGTTCATGTGGAGTAAAAACTACATCTGAACTCTAGTTTTCTTTATTCTCTATATGTCTTTATATGCCAGATATATGATTTCGATTGACGAATTAGCCTAAAAAAAATAAAACTGCTGAGTTTTCAGCAGTTTTATAAGATTCATTATTACATGTAAGATGTAAGCTCTAGAATACAATTATTGTACAATTAATGTTCCCCTGATTTTTGCATGTAACGGACTGCATATTATATTACATACATAACCATATTCTCCAGGTCCTTCAGCAATAAATTCTATAACTTTAATCTCTCCTGGCTTGATTCTTCCGGAATCAACACCTAATTCCCCGATAGAAAACCCATGAGATACATCTTCACTAATCAACCGCAATTTCACAAGTTGACCTTCCTGAACAACGATTCTACTAGGAGAGAATCCACCTTTTTCGTGAGCTCGCAAATAAACATCAATTACATCTGGATCTTTCGTAGCATTATCCCCTAAGATTGCTCCCACAGGAACAACCAGTATGATAAAAACCGCAAAGGCCCCAGCTAAAAATTCCTTCATACGCATGTATATCCCTCCCATCAAGGTTTCTTAGATATATAACCATAAGAATAAAGCTGTAATTGCCATTAAAAACACTGTAATTGGTAATAGCAATCTAAACTTCTGGCCTTTATCTAATGGATACTTTGCAATGATTTTTGCTCCAATCCAATTGGAATAAATAAGACCAAAGAACAAGATGAAAGCTTGAATATATGGATATACTCCAGTTCCTACTGGTTTCCACTCTAATCCTTTTGTTCCAAACAAGTTCCAACCCCACCCAAATGGATCAGATATTACATGTAAAATATAGACAATATTGATAAACAGGAAGGATACGCTAAACGCCATCCAGCATGCTAATCCCATCGGCACTAATACATACGACAAATCAATGAATAGTTTCTTAAATGACTCACTAGGATTCGCTGATTTTTCTGCTGTAGCCGCTGCTTCTGCTTGCGCACTACTTGGAACAAACATACTCTTTGTCGATTTTAACATGTCTACAATTGGCGTGAAAATATGCCCTATTTTAGAGAAGTCTTTAAATGCTAGCCCTTTACCAATCCAAACAAATAACGCGAACAGAAGTGGTACGATCAATAAGTTTAAGACTAGGAATCCACCTGCGTAAATGAAGAACCCAGGCATACTCATGTTCGCCCAAGTCTTGAAGATTCCCCATGGACCTTGGAAGATTACCGAATATGCTAATGCGCAAGTCAACATAATGAAAGCCTTGTAAGCTTCATCTAACTTCTTGCCTTTTTCCACTAATAAGTCTGCACCAAAGCTTTGCCAGTTTAGGGCAATATTCTTCTGTGAACAACTCTTGAAACATTCTAAACAAAGTCCACAGTAAGCGTTTCTTTCCATCGTCCAAGGAGTTTCCATCCATGGACAACCATATGCCTTTTCATTTCCAACAATACACTCTTTATCCTTGTGAGCACGGCATGTTCCTTTGTCACGGACACGGACCCCAAGTGGTGCAAGTAATGAGTATAATCCGATAAAGCCCCCTACTGGGCACATATAACGGCAGAAAATACGTTTTCCGTAAATCACTGTAGTAATAATTGCTAACACTATAAAGAAACTTAAAACAATAGAAGTAGCCAATGGACGCGTAAGAATGATTCCACTAAATAAAGCAACTAATAAAAATGACCAGTTTTGTAGCCAGATATTCTTAAGTCCCTTCGGCCACCCTTTAATTGCTACAGATGGAGCCTTTTCACAGCCTTTATCTATAAATGCTCTTCTGTCAATCCATTCCCCAGGAGCAGGTATAGGACAAATCGTACACCATAATCGTCCCCCGATTGGTAGTAGTATGATGATCAGTAGTGCCCACCATAAAATCCAAACAAATATCAATGAGAAATTCGCGTTCCCAACGTTAGTACCTGCAAATCCTGCAAAGATTACTATCGCAAAAAAGAAAGTATTTACGATAAATATTAGATATATAATCCATCGTTGATTTAAGATATATTCTAACCACGGATATTTTTTGTTTAAATCAATGCCTTCTTTTGGTGCTTGGACGTTTTTAACAAGCTCATCACTTCTTCTATAAACATAGAATAGACTTGTCATTCCAATGCCAATTGTTAAAAATAAAGCGATTGGGAACGTGGGATTCGGATCTACCACTAAAGTTCCAATCATAAAAGGATGCATAGGCCCACACACAATCGGACAACGGAACGTAAAGTTTCCCGTCTTGTCAGCAACAAATTCAATAATGCCAACTTCTGGATCTTTTGGTTGATCGTATGCTTTTATATCATATCCATCAATAAATAGCCCGTGTGTTACATCATCAGCAATCAATGTGATTTTCACACGATCACCTTGTTTGACATTAATTTTATTTGGTACAAATTCATATTGTTTCGCATGAACAGTAATTTTAACAACTTGATCTGCACTTGCTTGCGGTAGAGGAATAATGAACTGTACTACAAGCAAAATCAGAAATAAATATGCAATTTTACGTTTCATTCGTTCACCCGCCTTTTTTTTTAAAAAAAGCCACCTCTAAGCAAGGTGGCTTTTCTATTATTTAGTAAAATTAAGGAAGTGTTGGCTCATCAACGATTGGAAGTGTGCCATTTAATGACTTCAAGAATGCTACTAAGTTTGCTTTTTCAGCATCACTTAAGTTAAGTGGTTTGATTAGAACACTCTTGTTCGTGTGGTTGTCTCCACCTTTATTGAAGTATTCTACAACGTCCTCTAATGTAGCAACTGTACCATTATGCATGTAAGGAGCTGTATGACCAATTCCTCTTAATGCAGGTGTCTTGTACTTACCAGAATCTTCTGGGTTCTTAGTGAAGTTTGCTCTTCCTAAATTGTCATTCTCAATTCCAACATTGTGGAAGTTGTTATCTGTTAAGCTAGCGCCATTATGGCATTGGATACAGTTCGCTTTACCAACGAACAACTTCATACCTTCTTTTGCTTCCGCAGATAGTGCTGATTCATCACCAGCTAACCACTTGTCGAACTCAGAGTCATTGATTACGATTGTTCTTTCAAATGCAGCGATAGCTTTCGCTACACCATCTGTAGTAATTTCACTATTGAATACTTTTTGGAATCTTTCAACATACTCAGGTACTGCATTTAACTTTACTAATAACTCATCTAAAGATAAGTTCATTTCACCTTTATCTTGAATAGGACCTAATGCTTGCTCTTCTAAAGTCTTCATTCTTCCATCCCAGAACTGTAAGCTGTAATGTCCAGAGTTAATGATTGATGGTGAGTTACGCACACCTACGTTACCTTGGAACCCTAAGAAAGTCTTACGGTTGTCGCTCCAACCTTTTGCAGGCTCGTGACAGCTAGCACAGCTAATTGTGTCATCACCAGATAATCTCTTGTCGAAGTATAACATCTTTCCTAATTCGATTTTCTCGTCAGTCATTGGGTTGTCTTCAGGAATCGGCATTGCTCCTAATGGCGCAAATACCGTTCTAGGATCAACTGCAGGTGCTTCAGGCGCAGCAGCAGGTGTTGATGTAGTTGTGCCGCCACAAGCAGTTAGCGTCGCAATGCTAAACACTGCAACTAAAGCAAGTAATAATAAAGTCCGTTTTTTCATGTTTTGCTTCTCCCCTTATAATTTTTATAAATAAATTAGTTGAGCCAAGCTCTAGACACTTTTTGCCATGAAATTGGCTCAAATAATTACTTACCAAAAACACTTCCGTACTAAAAATTATTCTTCAACAACAAATGTCATTTTGATCCAAGGGTGAATTGTGCATAATGGCTCGTATGTACCTGGCTTATTTGGAACTTCCCAACCACTTCTTACCGTTTGACCACCATCAACAAGAATCTCTGGTAAGCCAATCTCTTTACTTAAAAAGTTATGTTCTCCGTCTGGATCTGTATTTACAATTTCAAATACAACCTTTTCCCCAGCTTTTAACGTAATAGAGTTCGGTACAATTGTTTGTGGTGTAAAGTCTAAATTGATAATGCGTGCATCTTCATATCCTGCTGGAATCGGTGGAATTTCATTGGTTACTGGTGCTGGAGTTGGGCTACTAGCCGCGTCATTCCCCCCGCAAGCTACTAAAGATAGTGATAATACCGTTACTAATGCAATACCTAATAATTTTTTCATGATTTACCTCCTATTTTAACTACATGAGTTTTTTTACTCCTTTTCGTAAGAAAACTATTCCTTCACCTCCATTATATTCATTCATTTTAGAATTATTATAATTTAAACCTTTATATTTGTATTCTAATAGTATTGTTTAAAATATTCAATATGTTTTCACAATATTATATAAATTTTTTTTATATTTTAGAGAAGCAATAGGACTACTGTATAATTCACAACTTTTTTATTGGAGAATGGAAGAACACAAAAAAAACGCTTTTATCAAATAGTAACATTGATAAAAGCGCTTCATCCCGGCGTTTTGCGGTATATAATGATTGTTAAACCTTGTCTATATTTCGACCGTAGTAAATCTCAAGCATTTCCTTTTTAATTCTTTGTTTGATTTTTCCTCTTTCTCTTGGTAGCAAGTCCTTCTTATCTGTGCCAAACAAATAGTGATTTAAATCAAACTCTCTTAGTAACATTTTCGTATGAAAAATGTTTTCTTGATATACGTTTACATCAATCATGTCATACATTTCACGGGTTTTGCTATTCATGAAATTTTGAATAGAATTTATTTTGTGGTCAATATAAAACTTATTCCCATTGACGTCACGAGTAAATCCGCGTACGCGATAATCAATATAGCAGATATCCGGTTCAAAACTTGTCATTAAATAATTCAGAGCTTTCAATGGCGATATTTCACCACAGGTAGATACGTCAATATCTGCTCGGAACGTGCTAATCCCTTTATCAGGGTGGTTCTCTGGATACGTATGTACCGTAATATGACTCTTGTCCAAATGACCAACAACCGAATCCTTTTCAATCTTATCCTTATCAGGACCAGGCCCTTCTGAAGCTGCCATGTTGATTGGTGGATCGGTTTCATTCACAACTTCATTCTCCGCTACTAGCATTGTTACGCTAGCACCTTGTGGGTCATAGTCTTGATTGGCAATGTTCAGAATATTAGCTCCAATAATATTCGCTACTTCAGACAAAATATGAACCAAACGCTTTGCATTATATTCTTCATCGATGTATTCAATGTACTTTTGTCTTTGTTCGATATCTTTTGCATAACAAATATCATAAAAGTTAAAGCTTAATGTCTTTGTAAGGTTATTAAATCCATACAATTTAAGCTTTTCCACTGGCTTAATTTTCATTGTATCCCCTCCAGATTTCTATGTTTATTGTTTGTAAACCATTTATCTCCTATACATGAATCCACCGTAGTTTGTATCAGAAATTCATTCCTTAATGATTATACATTATCTGCTATTAAATTCACAGGAGCTATTTTATAAATTAGAAAAAACTTGAGTGTAAAGAAATATTGGTATTCCTTGCATTTAGTACTATTATAATTTGCAACATTAAAACAGAAAATATAAATAGCTCTCAATAAAAAGGAGGTGTTGATTCATGCGTAATCTGTGGTTAACCATTGCCGTAACATTAGTATGTACATTAATCATTGGTGGATTACCTGCTTTAGCAGCTGAAGTAAATGCGGAGCAACCAGAGAAGACTGTTCAGTTTACCGATCAACAGAAAAAAGAGCTAGCATCGATTCATAAAGACATCATTGCTAAGAAAAAACTTTTAATGTCTAAGTATGTTGAGTATGGTGTTTTATCAAAAGAGAAAGCTGATAAGATTAACTCCCGTATGGATAAGTATTATGAAAAAATGGAGAAGAGCGGCTTTGCTCCAAAGTGGGATAAAAAAGGTAAGAAAAAAGAAAAGCCTTGTTGCCATAAAATTTCCTAATCATCACAAAGAGACTCAGCTATGTCGTTGAGTCTCTTCATCTTATCGTCTTCATATTTAGTATTTGTTTATTTCAATATTTCCTTCATCTGTGTTAGGCCCTGCTCTATCATGGATTTAGGACATGCAATATTCATTCGAATAAATCCTTCTCCCCCTGATCCAAAGGTTTTACCCATATGTAGGGCAACCTTTGCTTCTTGAACTAACCTTTTTTGTAACGAAACTCCGTCGATTCCTAACGCACTTACATCTAGCCATACAAGATATGTTCCTTCTAGTGGAATTACTTTCACTTTAGGCCAATGTTCTTCTGCGAATGCCTCTATTAATTGTAAGTTACCTTCCAAGTAAGCAAGTAGTTCGTCTAGCCACTCCTCACCTGACGTATAGGCATTCTCTAATGCTGTCAGACCAAAAACGTTATTATCATTTAGAGCTGCTTTCCGAATTTCAAAATCAATTACTTTCTTAAACGCTTGATTAGGGATGATCATATTCGATATATGTAACCCTGCCATATTAAAGGTTTTCGTTGGCGCAGTGGAAGTAAACGTCCTCTGAGCTATTTCCTCGCTAATAGAAGCCATCGGAATGTGCTTGTGTCCTCTCAATACTATGTCCCAGTGAATCTCATCGGAAATTATCAGTACATTATGTCTTATACATAACTCTCCAACTCGCTTTAATTCTTCATGGGTCCAAACTCGTCCCACTGGATTATGTGGACTGCACAGTAGAAATAGCTTGGCTTTCGGGTGTTTTAACTTTTCTTCTAAATCGTCGAAATCCATTTCATAACGACCCTCATGATAAACTAATTCATTATGTACAATTTCCCGATCGTTATCTTGAATAATCCTTGCAAAAGGATGGTAAACAGGCGGTTGAATCACAATATGGTCTCCTGGCTCAGAAAAGGACCGCATAATCAAAGTAATCCCATACAAAACCGTTGGCACCGTAGCAATCCAGCCTTTGTCTATGTGCCAATCATGCCTTCTAGAAACCCAATTAAGAATCGAATTCATATAAGACTCGCTATGCGCAGTATAACCGTAAATTCCATGCTCTGCCCTATGCTTAAGAGCTTGAACAACAGGTTCAGGACTTGGGAAATCCATATCGGCAACCCAAAACGGTAGCACGTCATCCTCACCACAGAACGCCCTGTTTTGATCCCATTTGACGGCGTTTGTATTTTTCCTATCAATATTATGGTCGAAAATATGTTTCATCCAATCACTCCTCAGTAAATTAAATATACATACATCCATATATGATTACTAGTAAATCTTTAGCTTATTTTCTAAAGTTTAACGCAACCAAGCAATTATGTCTATTTTAGCTATTCTTTCACGATTACTAATCTTTACCAATAGAATAGTCCATCATATATAGAAAAAAGCTGATTCAAACGGTCAACACCTCGACCATTGAATCAGCCTTTATTTATACTATCTGAATTTATAAATTTAATGTTGATAGTATAACGGCAACTAAGGCATTCACCTGCATCTTAAGGACTTGGTGTATGCCAAGTTTTGTTTATAGCATACCTTTATCCTTATCCACAGGCCGTGCAATTTGAACAGCTACTGCATAACTTTTTATTTACAGTGAAAGATGTAACTTCTATATTAGTATCGTTCACATCAAAGATTGATTCCCCATTCACACGAACATATTCATTATCAAATTCGATACGTAACGGATTGATATCCATTTGTTCTGGATTGAATAAATTCGGCGTTAATGAAGGCTCAAAGATTGTTAAGTTCCCTTGCTTATCGGTAATTTCAATTCGATGAAGTGAAGTTGTTAGAGCTTTCAACCGTCCGTCTTCATGGAATACCAACGAATTTACGTCAGCATTAATGCCGTGGGCATTCGAATCAAATGCTTGAATTGGGCCAATTGGCGTCATAATTGTTGTAGGTACTGCAGGCTCAACAGTTTTTAAGCTTCCATCGGGATATACTGATAAACCGTAGCGGACTCTAATCAACCCTACCGGTGTCAATACTTCAAACCTTTGCTTGGGCCAAAACGTTAAACTCTTGACATCTCCACCATCATAGAAATATATTCCAATGATTTTGCCTGATATTTTCCCAAACGGAAAATCAAAGCTCAGCTCTTCCGCCAATTCGTATTCATCATCTTCCGTCCAATAGCCTGTAATCTTTCCATTCAAAGGGAACACGCGCTTAACATTTCCGCTAGAGTAAAAGATAATGTGTTCCACAGGTAAAATCCCTACAGAAGTTTGGATTACCTGTTTCTGCTGCAGAACAATACTCTTCACCGACCCGTCTTCGTAAAAAGATACAGATCTTGTGTATTTTCTTCTAACACCGTCATCAATATATTGTGGTACAAATTTTCCATCCCCAATTGTAATGACATTTTTTTCTGCCAGAGTACAGTCCTCAACCGCTCCGTTAGGATAGCGATGTACTAAGCTAACACCCCGGAGATTGCCGTATTTCGTGTCTAATTGCATATTAACACCGCCCCAATAGTTTTCATGTATGAGCAGCGACTAGTAGGAGATCTAAAAAACATTTACGAGAAAGTACATGATACATATTATAACATAACCGCGGTATATTTTAAGTATTTATAGAGATTTTTATTATATTATTTACAAATTTATTGATTTTTTCACTAGATATCGTGGAAATATCCTGACTTGTGTTAGCTTTCTTGACATCACCGTTATTTTTAGATGCCAATTTCACGGCAATTTTTTCAAGGAAATTCATTTTCTGAAATTGGAATTCGCCACCAAGAACTTCCTTGGCTGTTGCATGTCTAACTAATTCTTCTGGGAATCCTGTCTGCAATTGCATTTCTGCACGCTCTTCATCGAACATACAGCAAATGAACAATCCAATTTGTTTTTGTAAAAGTATTGGTAAATTTGTTCTGCAAAATTCTTTCACTTCTTTTTGTGTTTGACCCACATAGATAGAGCTGCCAATAATAATTCGGTCATACAAAGCAAAATCGCAACCCGCCTGCCCTTGTTTGCTTTTCACGTTTATTATATCAACAGAATCTTGACTATGTTTGCGTAAATTCTCTGCAATGATATTGGCACATTTCTCTGTGCTACCATGCTTCGATGCGTATACAATTAATGTATTCATCAGTGTACTCCTTTCTAGTATGCATGTGGTACATTAAATTCAATATCTTTAAGTTCAAAATGATACCAGCTAAAATCTCCCTCCGGCAGCTTCCAAATAACTTCTCCTTTTGTTGGTACTCGGTATCCATGAAACTCCTTGGTATCGCTCAGTTGAATGACCCACTTTTCTAAGCGGTATTCACCACCGAAGTCGCCATACCGCATGGCCTCAAATAAAGTGACTTCACCTAGCTCGTTAAATGTAAATATACCTTCTGCCCTTACGCCCATATACGTCATAGAAGCCTTAGCAGATCGATCGTCAACAGTTTCCCAGGTGATAAGATCACTTAGTGCCATTGTCGGAAACCACACCATTTCTGCTAAATATCGCACCAAAGAGCCCTGGTCAACTTCAGCACCTTTTCCGTCAGCAACAGTAAATAGTGAAAGAACCTTAATCAGCATATTCCCGTTCCCTTCAAGATACATGTCGCGACCTACAATATGAAGAAGAGGAGCAGCTTCGATACGCGCTTTCCATATAAAAGCAGGCTTATCTACGGTGAAATATTGTTCTGATGTTGAACTCATCCATTTTTGATCGGGTTTTAATCTAAGTTTTGCTGTTTGTTTAGAGCGCACACTGGAGATGTATTCCTTTTCAATAATTTGAGATTGCTTTAACCATTGTTGTACAATCAGTGGCAGCCTTTGTAAATCTACAATCCTAACACTAGTGTCTTGAATTTGCCCTATATTCTTATCGAACATTTCTTGAACTTCTAGATTTACTTGCTTATGAAATAAACGGTTGGCAATCTTCGAGCTAATCACCAACACGGAAACTATAAGAATCAAAAACACAAAAATGCCAATTAAATATTTGTACATAATATCCCCTCCCTAGTGTATTCCATAATGTTCCATGAAATTTGATTATATTCTTACTTTTACTTATATTCAAGGATATTTTAGAAATACTACCAATTATCATACTTTTGGAGTGAACGCAATGATTGAAGTACACGCATTAACGAAAGCCTACGGGAATAACAAAGGAATCTTTGATCTTTCCTTTCGTGTAAACCAGAACGAGATCTTTGGCTATCTTGGGCCAAATGGCGCTGGAAAGACAACTACAATACGGCATTTACTAGGCTTTATTAAGGCCGATAATGGGACTTGCTCTGTCATCGGTTACGATTGTTGGAAGGACGCAGCGGAGGTTCAATACTCTCTTGGCTATCTTCCTGGTGAGATTTCGTTTTTTGACCATATGAGTGGCAAAGAGTTCCTCGCGTTCATGACAGCAATGCGTGGGATGAAAAATACAAAACGTCAAACAGAACTTATCGATCGGTTTAATCTCGATGTTCGGACGAATATTCGAAAAATGTCGAAAGGAATGAAGCAGAAATTAGGCATCATTACCGCCTTTATGCACGATCCTACGGTATATATTTTAGATGAGCCAACTAGTGGTTTAGACCCCCTGATGCAAACTACCTTTGTGGAATTGATTCTAGAAGAAAAAGCACGGGGAAAAACAATTCTAATGTCATCCCATAGTTTTGAGGAAATTGATCGCACTTGTGACCGAGTAGGGATTATACGAGAAGGGAAAGTAGTAGCTATAGAGGATATCCATTCATTGAAGGCCGCTCAGCGAAAAGCCTTCGTGATAACAGTAGAATCCCAAGCAGATATTGACTGGATTAGAGAAAGTAAATTAGAAATTTCAAACTCCTCTGGAAACCGTGTAGAGGTTGTTGTTAGCGGAGATTTCCAACATTTGTTTCATACCCTTGCCAAATGCAAAGTAACAGGATTTGATCACCGTACGCAAAATCTCGAGCAGTTATTTATGAAATATTACGGATCGAAAGGACAGTAACTATGAGTTATCCACTACTAAAAAGTACAATCAAGTCAAATTGGGTGATAGGAATCATAATTTTAGCAGTGATGTTTATGTATTTGGCTATCATCTTATCGATGTATGATCCAGAAGGTAATGAAGCTCTAAACGCATTACTCGCTACCCTACCGCAAGAGCTCGTGAAAGCTATGGGCTATGACACTATAGAAACTAACTTAATCGGGTTTGTTAGCAGTTACTACTACGGCTTTATCGTGATTCTTTTTCCGATGATTTACTCGATTATTGTTGCGAATCGCCTGATAGCAAAGCACGTAGATAGTGGTTCAATGGCATATCTTCTATCTACTCCCAATACACGTTTCACTATCGTTACTACTCAAGCAATCTATCTACTAATGAGTATTGCTGTTATATTCACGTTCATCACTATATTGGGCATAACAATCGCCCAGTGGTTATTTGCCGGGGAGCTACACGTGCGCGCTTTTATTCAAATGAACGTCTCAGCCATGCTATTATTCTTTGCAATTAGTGGAATATGTTTCTTCTTCTCCTGCCTATTTAATGACACAAAAAATTCCCTTGCCTTTGGCGCAGGAATTCCAGTTGCATTTTTCATAATCAATTTATTAGCCAATGTGAGCCCTACACTTGATTGGCTGCAATACCTAACGATTTTCACACTATTCCAGCCGAGTACTATTATTGGAGACACGTTCCCCATTATGCCGAACATCATCTTGATAGTGATTGCATGCGCTTGTTACGCTGGTGGTATCTTACTATTTCGAAGTCGCGACTTGCCGTTATAGCTTATTCATACAGTTGCTTTTCCCGTTTTAAATGTCGTATCGTTCGAATAAATGAATATATCATCGGAGCTAACAATACGACAATTAACCAGTTTAATGATGTAAGAGCGAGGAGCACTACACCGTTCCCTTCGCCTATGGACCCTAAGGCTACGTGGGTGTTTGATAGGGCGACGAAAAGATTAAGGAAGCCTGCTATAGCGGTGAATGTTGCCACTTTTTTGTAATGCTTGATTTTTGAATCATAGTCAGAATATAAATCAAAAGGTCCTTCCTTTGAAGACTTTCGGAAATAAACCCACCGAAAATACGTTGCAACACATTCTACTCCTGCTGACTCCATAAATTCTAAATATGCTCTACTCTCAACACTTGATGGAAGTTGATCTAATAATTCTATGCGATAACTGTATTCGCCCGGTAGCCCCTTATCAAAGACGTAGCGCCCGAACGAGTAGTCAATTAGAAATAGTCCTTTAGCTGCCATTTGATTTAACCACTTTTCTTCTTTTTCAAAATTGATAAATAGTTTTCTTACTATTAATTTCAAGATTTCTCACCCCGAATTATCATTTTCCCGTTATCCAGTAATTCTTGCAATCGATTAATCTCATCAAGGATGACCTGTTTACCGAGGTCTGTGATTTGATATTCCTTCTTTCGACTGTCCATATCAGAAGCTAATGCTTGTATCCAGCGCTTCTCAAGCATTGTGTTGATTGCGCCATATAATGTACCCGGCCCCAAATTCACTCGTTCACGACTCAAATCTTTGACATATTGCATAATTCCATACCCATGTCTAGGTGTGTGTAATGCAAGTAAAATATAATAAACAGCTTCCGTTAGTGCTGCACGATCACGATCCGTACGTTCTGGCATATCATACCTCCTAAAATTGAACATACCACCATAATGGCCTTGATAACGTTACATCGTCAGACGATATATCGTATTCCGATTATATCGGCAACTGATATAATTGTCAATAGTAACAACTTCACAATCAACACAAAAATACATGAAAATCCAAAATTAAGCCTCAAATCTAGAGATGATTTCCTTCCTAAATCTGAAGCTTGCTTATTACACTCGTATAATTGACATTTTTCTAAAATAGATAAAAGTAATAATCAAAAAAACTATTGAAACACTGAGGTACAAAAACATTTCCCTATAGTCAGGAACTTGCAGATACAGCGGCTTTAACATCACTCCAATGGCAACGGATAACAGCAATGTAAAACCTTTTATAAATAATGTTGGTAATAATAGGAGGCCTATGTTCATATTTTTATACGCCATATACGCTATTACGAAAAACAACGGCAGGATAAAGACCATATCTAAGATAAATACCGAGTAGGCAAATTCAATCTTTTCCCCAGTTGAAAGGAGTGGCAGTAATAGCGAAACCCACATTGGATAAAACAAAATTGGTATAAATAAGGCGAATCCTATCGACACATTCTTGATTCCCTTCGTTACCTTTACCAACGGAACGTCCTTATTCAGTAAGCATATAACCGCATAAATGATAGAATAAAATGCAAGTCCAAATATCCCCATATATAAGAAATATAACGGGTTATAGAACCGCTCCATCACATAAATCCCGTAAGCATAAAATATATACCCTAGTAAACCTAGAACAGTAATCTGCTGTTTGACATTTTCTTCTCTTAAGCGAATCGTCAATATCAAAATCGATACTGCCGATAGAATCGTCACAATATCCTGTGACATTACTCCTGGCATAAATTCCTCGCTACATACTTTGCTGTAAATACTAGGTAATATGACACCAATGATTGCCGCAATCAAAGCCATACTTGCAACGATAATCCATAGTAGTCTATTTCTATTAACATGCATTAGCATATCTATACTCCTCCTCTTGAATCTAATCAGTCTTTATCTCAACGGCATTACCTACTCTATTTCTATAAATGAGAGCTTCCTTCTTTAACTAGTTTGAAAGTTTAAGAAGAGAGTGATATAAATCTGTTAGCTCCTTGTCAGTAAATCCTTGAAAAAAACTATTGAAAAATATATCTGTTTCCGCACCCCTCTGCTCTGCCATCATTACGCTTTTGTCCGTCATTACGATTCGTATTGTTCTACGATCTTCTGAGTCTTTCTCCATCCTCAAGAAACCTTTTCCCTGAAGCTTTAAGGCAATTTGCTTAACATTTTGGTGAGAACTCCCCATACGATTTGCCAATTCCCCAAGCGTTGGTGATGTCTGGAAAAACTCCTCCATTACAGCTAACAAGTACCATTGTTGTGTCGTCAAATCATAGGGTGCTAACGTTTGATCCATAATAACTTGTAATTTGTTCCGCAAATAGAATAAGTTTCCGAAGATATGCTTCTGCATATGTAAAATGTCCGTGTTCTCCATTTTCGTTGATTCCTCCTCTTTACATTAGCGCTTGCCTTAGCAAAACTAAAAATGTAATACATTACACAATGTATGTAATGTATTACATTTTGTCAACTACTATTATTCATTGCAAACCACTTAAAACTAAAAATTTAAACATACTGATGATTGTGCAACCTGAGAAGAAATCGTATATTTATATTACGAACGATCCTACGAATGGATTCCTGCATGGATTGAAATGATTTTTGCAATTTCACCAAACTCATTCTTCCTATTAAGTAGGTCCATTGGCATATCCTTAGAAAAATCTCCCGATGCAATTTGACCAATTTGCGCGTTCAATCGGCGAATAATTTTAACTGTCTCCTTTGAAATTTGATATAACACCGTTCCAACTACCAAGAATACTCCTAAGCCTAGTATTGCGACAATCAAAACATTATTTTGAACAGCTTGATAAACCCTCTCCATAGAAAGGCCAATAATAAGAATTGTATCCGTGGTGCCATTCAATGTTATAGGCGAAATCACTTCAATACCATCATGATACCATTCATCAAAGAGTGTTTTTCCAGATAATCCGACTCCCATATATTGGATGACCCTAATTTAGATTGTTGTATTTAATTGATATACAATACGTTATCTACAAATCCGCTTAATTCCATAGTAGGTGGTATACGCAAATATAACAACATCGGACCAGACATATGGCTGAAGCCTCTTGTATGATCACGATATACAGTCTCTTGGAATTGTGTAACTGTAAAGTCCTTTTTGAAAGCTGCAAATTCCATTTTTACTCGTTCAAACGAGATGATTATCTGCTGACTTTTCAAATCTATCATAGGCGGTATGATTTTATCTGTAATATCGACCGTTCCTACCATGTGAGGTGTTTTGTAGCTCTTCACTTCTATTTTTCCCTCTAGTTCCTGGGTTCTCTCTGCAATTACCAGCGCATGGTAATAATTTCCGTCGTGTGTTAGAATTTCTAGCTTATCCCCAGATATATCGAAACTCCATTCCCCTTGCAAAAATACATCATTCGTTTCATTCAATACATCCCGTTTGGCTAAATCGTAGTAATCAGGATATGCAGGATAACCAATCATATCTCCCGTAAGCTTATCAAGGACGCTATCCTCTGAAAAATGGTCAGCAGGCAAGAAATAAAACACACCCACCGATAGTATTAATACTCCCAGATATATACTAAGTACCCATCGCATCCTAGGATACTTGATATGTTTTGAAACGAAAGATACACCACTTCGAATCAGTATTGCCATTAATATTATAAACGCGATACTTAAAACAGTTGACATTATCTACGCACCTCCAGACGTTTCGATAGGATAATCGTAGTGAAAAATAGAATACTCGCGGTCACAATCACCTTGAGCGCAAAAACTGCTATAGAGCTTTCATAAATAAAAAACTCTATTACCTTATACGTCAAACTATGGCTGCCACCTTGACGAGCTTCTAGTATTAACATACCAATCACAAACGTTGGTAAAAGCACTATAAAAATCTTATTCCACTGCACAAGCATTCCAAAAAAGTACCCTATAGCAGCTACTAATATAACGTATAGAGTGTTCGACAACGCACTCATTAAAAGCTCCTGTGGCGATAAATAGAAATATTGATAAGACATGGCATCCGCACCTAAATAGAAGAAAGAAATCACTCGTAGTAAAATACCAAGCAGAGAAGTAGTAATACCTGTTACAACTCCAATAGTAACTAAAACCGCAATACTAGAGATTGTGCTGGTCGTACGATTCGATACGAACGCAAAATCAACATCACGATACATTTTCGTCGAGAATTTTATCGCAATACTAAACATCCATATCATTGCGAAGACAATAATGATTTCATTAGAAATGGTTCGAATTTGAAACGTTAGGTTAGCAAAGGAACTGCTCATACTCCCCACCCCGTTAAAAGAAAATAATACTCCAATCAACTGCACAATCATTAAACTTATAAATATATCAAAATAAGACCTTAGTTTATATTGAAATTGTTTACTAGCTATATCTAGCATGGATTGCTCTCTACTTGGTGTTAAAAACATCATCGATTCCTCCCTTGGTCTTACTCGTCAAATATACACAAATATCATTAGTACTTACTGACTTAATCTCAATTCCTGCCGCTAGTATTTTCGCTCGATCTGCATCATTTAAGTCATTGCGAATTACGATATAGCTTGTATTGATTCCGACAGATTCTCGATAAAATAGCTCCTTATCTATGACCAACGGCTCTATGGCTTCCATTTTCCCTAGCAACCCAACTGCATACTCTTTAAGGTCTAACACTGGCATGTGCAGTCGTATTGTACCCTCTCTTAATAACAATACATCCTCTAGCAAATCTTCTATTTCGTTCAATAAATGACTCGATAGAATAATAGTCCGTGGATGATCGATGTAATCCTTTAATAAGGCTCTGTAAAAATCCTTACGTACAGCTGCATCCATACCCGTTGTTGGTTCATCAAAAATTGTTAATGGACATCGGGAGGCCAGCCCTATAATCATATTAAAAGTACTTTTCATACCTTTTGATAAGTCGTTATGATATTGATTTTTGTGGAAAGAAAAATATTCGAACAATCCCTTTGCGATTTTCATGTTCCAATGATTATAAAAAGTGCTTGCACACTCTAATATCTCTACCAACGGTAGCGCGTTAGGGAATATCATTTGATCATCAATAAAAATCATATTCGATGAAACCTTCAAGCTATTAAATGGTTCCTCGCCAAATACTTTAATATCACCAGAGCTTCTCTCGTAAAATCCTGCAAGGGTCTTTAATAGCGTTGTTTTCCCAGCACCGTTTCTACCAATTAAACCAGTAATCTTATTCTCTTCTATGGTAAAAGATAAGTCTTTAATAGCCTTAGTATTACGATAGCTCTTCGTTAATCCTGCACATTCAATGACATTCATTATATTACCTCCTTGATTGTAATCATAATATCTATTTTTGATAACCGACATTATTTATTATTTGTTGTTTCTTATTGTTGTTTCCTGGATTTTTTTATGTTTAATTATGATGTGCCTCTGCTATTAACAGACTTAATCATTCCTAATAATTCATCTTCCGTGACACCCAGCCGTCTCGCTTCCACAACTAATTCAACAATCAATTGTTGCAAGGTTTGGCTCTTTCTCTTTTTCAGAATCTGGTCCTTGGCATCCATAGTCACAAACATACCTAATCCTCGCTTTTTATATAAAATCCCTTCATCAGCCAGAATATTAATACCTTTTGCTGCTGTCGCTGGGTTAATATTAAACATGTCAGCAAGCTGATATTGCGAGTACATCTTCTCATTATCCTTAATATTTCCCGATAATATTTCACCTTCAAGCCACTTGGCAAGCTGTACATAGATCGGCTCCGCACTTTCCGTCTTTAGAAACAATTCGACCACCTCCTTAATAACACAATAATAGAACCGTGAAATCAACAATAAACATTACAATCGCTAGTATAGTGCATTACTGTTGTAATGTACTATATATTATACCTTCTATATTTGTCAACGTTACTTTGCAAAAAATAAAAGGCCCCTTTTACAGAGGCCCGCTGAATTCGCATATTAAACTACTTCGCAATTTCCAGTATTTCGAATAGCTCTTCTTTCGTTTTCGGATACTTTTGAGTGACTACATCTGTTCCGTGAAATCTTTCATATACTTCCATAATCCAAGGCTTTTGCAAATGGCTTTTTGCAAGAATTTCAGTGTTTCTAAATACATCAACTACTGATCCTTGTGCAAGCAAATGTCCATCAAATAAAATTATGACTTCATCCGCCCACTCATAGACTAAGTCTACATTATGTGTAGACAATATTATTGTCCGATTAGGGTGATGCATGACCTTTAGTAAAGCCATTATTTTTTTTGAATAGTAAGGGTCAAGTCCCGCTGTCGGTTCATCAAGCACCATTAACTTTGGATCCATAGCAACGATCCCAGCAATTGCTACTCTCTTCTTTTGCCCGATACTTAAAAAATGAGGAGGGGTATCTTTCAGCAACTCTGTTTCCGTTACAATCATGACTTCATTTACCCGTCTTTCTATTTCAGCTGATGATAACTGCAAATTCTTTGGACCAAATTTAATATCATCATACACGTTAGACGAAAACAGTTGGGTTTCAGGGTTTTGAAATACAATGCCAACTTGTTGCCTAAGCTCTTTCATCTCTTTTCGACTATAGGTTAACTTTTTCCCGTCAAATAAAATACTACCACTTGTCGGCTTTAGAATACCGTTCAGCAGGAGAAATAGTGTCGATTTCCCAGCCCCATTATTACCAATGATGGCAATCTTCTTCCCTATTTCAATCGTCAAATTTACTCGATCCAACGCTAAAGTTCCATCTGCATATTGATAAGAAACTTGTTCAAACGTTACAATCGGTTCGTTCACTTACACACATCCTTTCAAAAGACAGTCAACGTTACGTAATTATAGATATCCATAAAAGTAAGACAAAAGAAATAGCAATAATGATAAAGTGTTTCCAACTATAACCCATGCGTAGTTCTACGTCATACAAGAGCTCATCTCCACCACGACTATCAATTGAGATTTGCAGTTCTTTAGCAGATTGTATTGATTTAATAAAAAGACAGACAATAAGCTGTGAAAGGCCCTCCAACCAGCTACTTTTATTATTTTGGTATCCAAGTCTGCTAGATTGGGCGATAAAAATTTCATGCGTCTTTTCCAATAAAATATAGATAAATCGATACGTAATCCCGATTAATTCTATAAAAACGGATGGAAGCCTTGCTATCTTTAAGACCCACATAATTTGCTGGAGTGGCGTTGATAGAATAAGAAAATATAAACAACTTACACTCGCCATAACAGTTGCTGTTAATTGATAGGATTGTTGGATACTGTATGGACTAATATAAATCTGCCACGAACCAACGGAAGCTAGCCAAACCGTTTCTACATGCTCTGGTAAAATAGGTGTAATAGAAAAGAAAATAGCAATTACACTTGTTATTAAGAAAGCAAACGGAACGAGAAGAAGTTTCAAATATACATGAAACGGAATGTTGGACTTGAACAACACCCCGAGACTCATCACAGTAAACGTCAAACAGGCTACTAATATATTTCTTGTTAAAGTTGTAAGAAGGAGAAAGGTCAGCACAAAACTGACCTTCTCAACAGGATGAACATCTTTTAAGCCGCTCGTATACGCATAGTCATCAATTTTAATCATTGCATTCCCTTCATTCCGCTATTGATTGGAGGAAGTATACTTTTTCTTGGCCTTCCCATATCCAAATATGTAACCAATGATAATAGCACCAATAGCTGCTTGTAAGGAGAACAGTAAACTTTCAATCTCTCCACTTGGTGGTTCCCATATCGCATCAAACCATGGCTCGTAGTTCGATGCAACTTCCATAATCGCTTGCTCTGCTTGCTCGTCAGCCCCACTGAATTCAGCATCACTTTGGAAGATTACAGGAATAACGGCTAATAGAATAACCAAAAGTAGTAATACTCCATTTTTCATGTTATCTTATCCCCTTCATCATCGGTAAGATATTCAGTTCTGTCATATTATATTTTTGAAGTAAGTTTATCACAATAACAGTAAGTAAGCCTTCACTAATCGCTATTGGCACTTGTGTTAGACCAAAGATGGCGGTAAACTTAGCCATTGATGCAGTAACTCCACCCACTTCAGCTGGGAATGCTAGAGCTAATTGAACCGATGTCACTAAATATGTCCCTAAATCCCCTAGCATGGCTGCTAGAAAAACCGCCACAGTCAGTGATGCATTCAATTTTTTCGCGAGCTTAAAAACTCCATATGTTAACATCGGTCCCACGACGGCCATCGAGAAGGCATTCGCCCCTAACGTAGTAATCCCACCATGCGCTAACAATAGGGATTGAAACAAAAGAACAATCGTCCCCAACACACTCATTGTTGTTGGACCAAGTAAAATTGTTCCTAACCCTACACCTGTTGGATGGGAACTACTACCTGTTACTGAAGGAATTTTCAACGCAGATAAAACGAATGCAAAAGCACCAGAAAGACCTAGCATCGTTTTTAGTTCAGGGTTTTCTTTTAAATTTTTCGTGATTGTTCGTACTCCAACGGCAATAAATGGGATTGTAGCTGCCCACCAAAAGATAGCCCAGCCAATTGGTAGAAATCCTTCCATAATGTGCATCGCATAAACTGGACGATGAGAATTCGCCCAAAAATAGCCCGTTAATCCTAACAGAGCAACGATTGAAACCCATAATGATCTTTTTTTCACTTTTTATCAGCCCCCATCTCCATTAAAAAAGAGCATCTAAACCGTATAGGCTTAAATGCTCACAAAAAAACAACCGTACATATTGTTAATTAAACATACAATACTTTGTCTCCCGCAAACACCTCCCTATATCCCCGTAGGTCACTTCGTGTCCTCTAAACAGGCAGGTCTCCTGACTTACCATCAATGCTCCTTGCGTCTTCCCACTTTTTAGATAAAGCAGTGACTGCTTGCAAGTTGCTCCGGATTACAGTGGCGGGAACCGTGCCGGACTTTCACCGAGCTTCCCTTTTAAGCTTAGCATGCTTTATGCATAGCACCTGTTTAGAACTTGTATATAATTTTAATTCATATTACATCATCACTAGCTTATTGTCTAACAATACATCTCCCAGGATTCGTTATATATACAATAAATCTTGATTAAATCCAGGAATTAAAAGTTCATCTACTGCCCTTCGTAGTAATGTCTTAACGGCAGCAAAGCCTTCTTCTCCAAGGTTGAATGAGAATGAATTGACATATAATTCAATGTGCGCCTTCGCAACATCGTAGGACATCTCTTGGGCATGTTGTAAAATGTATTCCCTCGAAACATCAGGGTTCTTCCATGCATATTCAAGGGATGAGCGAATCCATTGAGTAATACTCGAAATATCTAGTCCCCGCTTTGCAACGATCGCTCCTAATGGTATCGGCAGTCCAGTATCACTTTCCCACCATCGCCCTAGATCCGCTACTAGTTGAAGACCGTAGTCCTGATAGGTAAATCGAGCTTCATGAATCACAAGACCAGCATCGATGATTCCGTCTCGAACGGCAGGCATGATTTTTTCAAAGGGCATGATTTGAATATCTATGGCCCCTTTCACCTGTTGAGATGCCCATAAGCGAAATAGCAAGTAAGCAGTAGAACGATCACTCGGAATCGCAACTCTTTTTCCTATCAAGGAGCTTGGGTCCCTAGAATCACCGTTTGCCTGCTTCGTCAACACTAAAGGGCCACAACCGCGTCCTAAAGCGCCGCCACAGGGTAGTAAAGTATATTTCTCTAATACCCAAGGTAATGCCGCATAGGAGATTTTGATAATATCAAAATCATTGGTATTTGCAGCTAAGTCGTTGGTAATATTGATATCTGCATACGTTATGTCTAAAGGGGGTGCATCAGGAACGAGACCGTGTGCCCAAGCGTGATATATAAATGTGTCGTTCGGACACGGAGAATAAGCAATCTTCAATACCAATACTATTACCTCACTTCTTAGGTCTTATTTATATTAACGGAACTATCAATACATCTATATATCTATACATCTATGCATCTATACATATTCGCCTGATTTATAGTACTTCTGATAAAACGGCACTGACGTCCTTAAGTCGTGCTAGTGCTTCTTTGATTTTCCAGCTGGACCTGTCACGTGGTCCAATGGCATTGGAGATAGATCGAATCTCAACAACTGGAATTCTTAATTGGTTTGCTGAATACGCTACGCCATAACCCTCCATCGCCTCGGCAACAGCGTTAGGGAACCTTTTTAATAATTCTTCAGTTGTCTCAGCAGTACCTGTCACCGTAGACAGGGTTAATACAGTTCCGTGGTAAGTAGGAATCCCATGGCTTTGCAATGCAGTTAGGATACGTCGACCTAATGTTAAGTCACAGGTAATTTCCGATTTTCCTAATTGCAGTTGCTCAAGATTCCGAAATCCTTCAGCCGTCTCAGCCCCTAAATCGGCTGCAATTATTGTATCTGCGACCACTACCGAACAAACTTCAGCTTTTCCGACAAAACCGCCACCAATACCAAGATTTAGAACTAAGTCATACGATTTCCCTGTTAGCGCCTTCATCGTATTTGCTGCCGATGCGACCGGACCTACTCCTGCAGCAATAACCGTAAACCTAGTATCACCATCTAGTCCATTGATAATTGCCTGTTTCTCAGGTTCTACAGAGGTGACAATCAATATCTGCAAAATCAGTTCCCCCTATTGTTTCACTTATGATAACTTGTCCATATTATACATATAATAAACTTTCTCTAGCCAAAGCTAACACCTACAGCTTCTGCTGCACGAACAAGTTCTCCATGTGGATCTACTTGTTTCAATTGGCTTATTGCGGAATCTAAGGTAACTTCTTGAACCTCTGCTCCTTTAAGGGCAACCATGTGACCATATTTGCCATCTACTAATAATTCAACAGCTTTCACGCCAAAACGCGTTCCTAAGATTCGATCATATGCCGTTGGGGATCCCCCACGCTGTAAGTGACCTAGTACCGTCACTCTTGTCTCCATCCCTGTACAACGCTCAATATCTTCTCCTATACGATTCCCTATACCACCTAAACGAACTGGATCATGGCTTTCATGCACCATGCGCTGGACGACCATTTCGCCACTTTCTAATTTCGCTCCTTCAGCAACCACAACAATACTGAACTTCTTGCCCATATTCGATCTTTCTTGAATCTTGGCGCAGATCCGTTCGATGGTAAACGGTTTCTCTGGTAGCAAGATTACATCCGCACCACCTGCAATACCTGCATGCAGCGCAATCCAACCCGCATATCGTCCCATCACCTCTAGAATCATCACACGGTGGTGTGACTCTGCTGTCGTATGTAGCTTATCAATAGCTTCCGACGCAGTAGTTAAAGCCGTATCAAACCCAAACGTCACATCCGTTGCAGATAGGTCATTGTCAATTGTCTTTGGTATACCTACGACAGGGATTCCTTTTTTATAAAACTCGTATGCAATTGCTAGACTACCGTCTCCCCCAATAATTGCGAGTGCATCAATACCTAGGTCTTTTAAGTTCTCAATGGCTTGGTCGGATACATCTTGAAATGTTTTCTCACCGTTAATTTCTACGGCATAGCGGAATGGATTATCTCGATTAGTAGTCCCCAAGATTGTCCCACCTCGTGGAAGAATACCGGACACATTAGCCTCCGTCAGTTCTCTATAATCTTTATGAATAATTCCTGAGAATCCATTGATAAAGCCCACAACTTCCAGACCATATTGGCGAATTGCACTTTTCACAACTGCTCGAATTACAGCATTTAGTCCCGGTGCATCACCACCGCCTGTGAGTACTCCAATTTTTTTAATGTTCGAATTTATTTTATTTAGACTCATAGTTCGCTCCTCCAATTGTTATCCCATTTTCTAACAGGCGCTCTACCTCTTCATTAGGCAGTGGTCTACTCATTAAGAAACCTTGTCCAGCCATACAACCACATTGTCTTAAGAATTCTAACTGTTGTTCTGTTTCTATTCCTTCCGCTACGACCTTATATTCCAAGTCCTTCGCTAAAGCAATAATCGACTGAATAATCTTCGTGTCTTTATCACTGTTTTCAATACTCTTAATGAAGCTACGATCAAGCTTTATTATATGGATTGGTAGCGTTTTTAAATGGTTTAAAGACGAAAAGCCAGTACCGAAATCATCTAGTGCAATTTTGAATCCTATTTGCCTTAGTTTATTTAACCGCCTGACTACCAATTCTACGTTCGTCAAAACTGCAGTCTCTGTAATCTCCAATGTAATCGATTGAAAATCTACGTCAAAAAGGCGAACCATCTGTTCAATTTCATTAAAATTTATATCACTCGTCAAAGTTTTACTGGAAAGGTTAATGGATATAGATAAGTCTGGTCGTCCTGCCTCTTCAAACACTTTCTTTTGCTGGATAGCATTGATCAATACCCATTTTTCTATCTCAAAGATTTGTCCTGTCTCTTCAGCAACTGGAATAAAATCTGCTGGCGATATGAATCCTTTTTCTGGGTGTTTCCAACGTATCAATGCTTCAAAGCCTTCCACTACTCCATCGGAAAGATTTACTTGTGGTTGATAATATAGCTCAAATTGCTCATTCACAATGGCACTTTGAATGTTTTTCGCCATTTGTATATTCTCGTTATTATCTACTAAGATATCTTCTGTATAGAAAATAAATTTGTTCTTTCCTTCCTTTTTCGCTCTATACATGGCTATATCAGCATTCTTAAACAGTGTGGCACAATCTCTTCCATGCTTAGGGAAAGTTACAATGCCTATACTACAGGAAATAAAGAATTCATAGTGATTGAATTCCCATATATGTTGAATGCCTTTCACGAATTGATTGATTTCCAGTCTTATTTCTTCTTCATCACTAAGGTCTTTAAATAAAAGGACAAACTCATCCCCACCTTGGCGTGCAATTAGGCAGTTTGATTTCACTGATTTTTTGAAAATATTCGCCATATAAATGAGGAATTGATCTCCCGCTTGATGCCCCAATGAATCGTTGATAAATTTAAAATTATCAATGTCTAAATACGCAATTGTAAAAGGTGTATTGGCATTAACCAGCTTTTCAATTTTCGATTCAATCATCTTGCGGTTTGGTAATCCAGTCAACGAATCAAAGTACACCATTTTATGTATTCTCGTGTCTTTTTCTTTAAGCTTTAATAACATATCGTTAAATTGTTTAATAATATTCTCAAACTCACGATACCCTGAGTATTCTACGAGAGATATTTTATTATCGAGTATTAATTCTCCAAATTTATCATGGATTCGATGTACTGGCTCCAAAATTTTTCTGGTGCTTATGATAGTCAATAAGACAATGATTAGCATAGCAATACTAAACACAACAACTATAGCATTACGAATATCTGTTGATAATTGCTTTACCGTATCCCCTGAATGTGCCACTACAAGTAGCCAATTCGTCTTTGGTACATTGTTTATGTAGATATGGGAAGGAATCCCCAAATAATCGTGCGCAACAAATTTTTGTCCATTACGATAATAATTTAATAACGTTGAATAATCTGGGTGATAGGCCCTTTGTTCTGTAAGCAGTATATTATTATCGGTAATATAAATACCTTTATCATCAAGTATAGAAATATTTAACTGTTCGTTATCAAGTTGACTACCAATTAAATTAATATTCGACAAATCTAAATATCCAACGAGATATCGATTATCCTCCAAATCAATCACATGCGCGAGGGTCACTTTTTTACTATAAAGAGAAGTGATGGTAGAAGTCCACCCCTCTCTTTTAGGACCCGTCGAATCGCTAACTAACAATTTCTCATTAATATCTTTGCTACGATCTAGCCCAATAAAAATTTCGTTATAAGGGCTGACATGATTAACCTTAAAGGAATCATCAAGGATTTCAAAAGCTTCGAATAAAAATTGATTCTTGTGAATTTGATTTAGCATAAATTGTAAGTTCTGATCATCATTAGTATTCGATTCTATAATTGAATTTTTTACATAATACAGGAATTCTGATGATTGCGTAAAATACTCACCAGTATGATGCTCCACTACCTCCGCTACAGATTCAATGCTGTTTTCTATGCCTGAGTGCAAATAAGTAACTGCTATCTGGTTCACCGCAACTCCAATGATAAATAGGATAACGGATGTTATTATGATATAGTATGCTAATAAAGATTGTCGAAGAGAAAAATTCCACATAGGTACGCCCCGTTTTCAATAGTTTATGGTAACGATACTGTTTCCCCATCTTTGATATGAATCATGAATATTTCTCTAGAAGCAACCCCTAACGCATGCATTTCATAATCGCTGTTTATCCCTTTAAATGCTTTTATCGACAGTATCGCTTGTTTAACTTCTGCAGGATCCGTTGATTCTGCGTGAGCGATTGCTTCTGCTAGCAGTCTCACGGCATCATATGTATAAACAGCCGCAAAATTAGGTTCCATTTGGTATTTCTCATAATATTTATTCTTAAAATCTATATATTTCGAATAGGTACTGTTGGGGTCAATTGCATATACACCATATACATTCTCCATACTCTCACCATAACCATGAATAACCTCTGACGCCATACCCCACATTGTTGTATGTATCGTTATATTGGGGGTGACTTTTTTTACTTGATTCGTAGTTATAATTAAATCTGAGACGCTTTGAATCAAGATTATATTGGTAGGATTGTCTTGTAGTAGATCGCTAATAATCTGAGGAATTTCCGTAATAGATTGGAAGGACTGAACCGATAGAATCTCTATGTTTTTCTCTTTTAATAGAGTAGCACATTTTTCATAGATACTTTGCGCAAAGAATGGGTTGTTCTGGTCGTAGAGCACAACAATTCTTGGTGTTGGATTCGTAGATACAATGTGTTGAACAATCAAATCTCCCTGTTCTGATGCCGGAACATTGATAGACATGAAATTATCATCATGATAAAGGTATCCGTCATGACTAATAGTAGGAGATATCAATAACGCATTCTCCTTATTTATAAGAGGGATTACATCCGTTGCTGAATTCGAAGTAATGTGTCCAAGTAGTAAGTTAATTCCTTGAGCAAGGAGAGATTTTGTATGATCTAGTGCAACGCCAGCCTTCCCTTGGTCATCTAAGAGCGTTACTTCAAAGTTTCTACCGTTAACCCCACCCGCAAGATTTATCTCCTCCACTGCTAATAGCAGCCCGTTACGACTGGCAAAACCCAAATTAGAAGATTCTCCCGTCAATGCAGTAGTAAGCCCGATTCTAATAGACGATGTATTGGTTTGAAATTTCAAAAAAACGGAGAAAGCACTAGCAATTATAACGATTAAAAGAACGTATAAAATGATTTTATATTTCCCCATTGTTAATGTTCCTTTCCGCTCTATTATTGATAAGGCCATTCTATCATAATATAGATAGTAATACTAATTATTACTAGATGATAACTAGTGAACAACCTATAAAAAACCCTATCAAATGGTTCCATTTGATAGGGCGATATTTCTACTATTTTGTTAAATACAAGCTTTACACGTTGAAAAGTAATTCACTGTAAGTTGGGAACGGCCATAGAGTTGCGTCTACTTTCGTTTCTACTTCATCAGCAACTGCACGAAGTGCGTTCATTGCAGCGAATACTTCATCCTTATATGCTAATGCTTGATTGTATGTGTCACCATGCATATCGGCAGCTTTCGCTACTGCAGCTTGTAATGTCGCAATGCTCTTATTCATAGTAGCAAGTAAACTAGACACTACTACCAATAAATCTTCTTGAGCACTTAAATCAGCATTTACCCCAGTTGACTTAATCGCATTGATAGAATTCGCTAAGCTCGTTGTGAAGTTAATTACTGATGGTACAATTTGGCGACTTGCCATTTCAATCATAGTAAGCGCTTCGATGTTAATTTGCTTAATGTATTGCTCAAGTAGAATTTCATATCTTGATTCAAGTTCTACTTTACTTAATACCTTATGCTTTTCGAATACTTCAATTGCTTTCTCTGTAATTAGAGCAGGAACCGCTTCTACGTTTGAACGAATATTAGATAGTCCGCGCTTTTCAGCTTCTACAACCCATTCATCGGAATATCCGTTGCCGTTAAAGATAATACGTTCATGCTTATTGACAATACCTCTTAGAATTTCTTCCACTTTCGCATTGAAGTCTGTAGCTTTCTCTAGCTCATCAGCAATCTGTGATAGAATTTCAGCTGTAATTGTATTTAATACTACGTTTGGCCCAGCAATAGAAAGAGAAGAAGCAACCATACGGAATTCAAACTTATTACCAGTGAACGCAAACGGTGAAGTTCTGTTACGGTCCGTATTATCCTTCGGTAAAGCCGGTAATGAAGATACGCCAGCTAATAATTGGCCACCTTGTTTAGAGCTCTTTAATCCGCCATTCTTCAATTGCTCAAGAATATCTGTTAATTGATCTCCTAAGAAAATTGAAATAATTGCTGGTGGAGCTTCGTTTGCACCCAGACGGTGATCATTTCCTGCATTTGATGCAGAGACACGCATTAGATCTTGGTATTCGTCTACAGCTTTAATTACAGCACATAAGAATACTAAGAATTGAATATTTTCATGAGGGTTTGTTCCTGGCTCTAACAGGTTCTGCCCTTCGTCTGTGCTTAACGACCAGTTATTGTGCTTTCCTGAACCGTTAACACCAGCAAACGGTTTCTCATGAAGTAAGCACGTTAACCCGTGACGATTTGCAATCTTTTGAAGCATTTCCATTACTAATTGGTTGTGGTCAGTTGCTACGTTTGTTGTTCCAAAGATAGGAGCTAGCTCATGTTGTGCTGGAGCTACTTCATTATGCTTCGTCTTAGCAGTAACACCTAGTTTCCAAAGCTCTTTGTCTAATTCTTTCATGAACCCAGCGATGCGCTCTTTGATTGTACCGAAATAATGATCTTCTAATTCCTGACCTTTAGCAGGCATAGCACCAAATAATGTGCGTCCCGTTAAAACTAAATCTTTACGTTGCTTGAATAAGTTCCTATCAACTAAGAAATATTCCTGCTCAGGTCCCACCGTAGTAATTACCTTTGAAGCCGAGCTGCCAAAAGTCTTAAGTACGCGCAGCGCTTGCTTATTAATAGCTTCCATTGATCTTAGAAGCGGAGTCTTCTTATCTAATGCTTCCCCAGTATAAGAAACGAAAGCAGTTGGAATACATAATGTTACACCAGCCGTATCTTCTTTTAAGAATGCAGGCGATGTGCAATCCCACGCTGTATATCCTCTTGCTTCAAAAGTTGCACGTAAACCACCAGAAGGGAATGAAGATGCATCCGGTTCACCTTTAATCAATTCTTTTCCAGAAAACTCAACAATTGCAGTGCCATCAGCCTTTGGAGAAAGGAATGAATCATGCTTTTCAGCAGTAATACCTGTCATCGGTTGGAACCAATGCGTGTAGTGAGTTGCCCCTTTTTCTACTGCCCAATCTTTCATAGCATTCGCTACAACGTCCGCTACTGTCTCCTCAAGAGGAAGGCCTTCGTTAATAGTCTTCTTTAAAGCCTTGAATACATTTTTTGGTAATCTTTCTTTCATCACAGCTTCATTAAACACGTTAGACCCGAATTGCTCAATTGGATTTGCACACATTTTTCTTCTCTCCTTTATACTTTTCATACTCTTATTGGTAGTGTAATATTATGCTTGAATTAATATATATGTTAATTTATTTAACGTCAAATGTAAAGAACATTCCGCAAAATTTTTTTCAAAAAAATACACTAAAAAAATTACGTGGCTTGAATTACTATTTTCAGTAATTACAAACCACCTACTACTCCTATTTGTACTCTAATTGAATCGTTCATTTATACCTTGCTCATGATAAACATATTAAAAAGTAAGTCGAAAAATAAAATCACCCCTATGATAATGGGTTGGTGAACGATATAAATCAACAAGGAATGTTTACTTATTTTTTGAACGAAAGGATTTGAGTAGCTGTAGGAGAACAAACTTTTTTTCTTATAATAATATAGTTTATAGCTAATGACGCCACATATATAGACGGAGAGATATGGAAATAAAGGATAAAAATCTACTGAACGAAACCCAGCATAAGCAATACCTATTGGAAGGAACCAAAATGTGTCTACTAACATTTCACGAAATGCTAAAAACATAACAAAAATCACTATTGCAATTACCGTTAGACCCCATACATCAAATCTTTTGAGTAACGGAAATAGCACCATGCATGTTCCCAAGAAATGAAGTATGCCATATCTTATATATTCGTCTCCTAAGACAAGATAAGTGACAACAGTAATGACCATAGCAAATATAAGGATTTTGAGTCCAGTATACACAATATTACGACTCGATAACCCACTGCTAATACCTGATACAAATATAAATATTAAAGCGGCTATCTTTCCTTCCCAAAACCAGAACGTTGATGTGTAATCAATTGCAACGTTAACAAATACATTCAAATCATAGACGGTGTGATAAATAACCATAAGACATATCGCAAGCGCTCTAAGAACATCTATTTCCCATATTCTGTTTAATTCTCGTTGTAACTGCTCCATCACACACCTCATCATCGCTATCAAATGAAATTGCTTATTGTGTATATTTCTGCACATTTGTGAAAATTCCTTCGGTTTACATTAAATTACCAAATCGTTATGTTGAATGTTATCTGTTTCTATTTGAATTGTCACATGATCAATTTTGAATCTTTGCTCTATGGTATGTATCGCTTTTTGAAGAATATCTTGGCAATCTAAACCTACTTGAATTCTAATATGACAGCTTAGTGCTGGGAACCCGGAAGTAATCGTCCATACATGTAGGTCATGTACATCTAACACCCCATCAATATACTCTAATGCTTCAACGATCTCAGTATGTGAGATATTAGATGGTGCACTCTCCATTAAAATGTTCACTGAATGTACAATGATAGACCAGGCACTTTTGATGATTAAAAGGGCTACAACTACCGAAATGATAGGATCTGCAAGATACCACGAAAATGCAATCATTAAAAATCCGGCTATGATAGCACCTACTGAACCAAGGGCATCACCTAAAATATGCAAATAAGCACTTCGCATATTGATATTATGCTTCACATCACCTTTTCTCATAAGTACCCAAGCACTGAGTAAATTTGCAAGTAATCCAATAAAAGCAATCAGCATCATCACACCGCCAGCAACTGTAGGCGGTTCAAGAATCCTTTGATAAGCTTCATGGATAATAAATCCAGCTATGACAAATAAAGTTATGCCATTAAACAGTGCAGCTAATATTTCAAAACGGTAAAACCCATAGGTTTTATTCGGCGTTGCTGGTCTTGAGGCAAACCAAATGGCAACAAAACTAAGTAGTAGAGCACTTGAATCACTAAGCATGTGACCTGCATCTGATAATAGTGCTAGGCTATTCGTGTATAACCCTCCGAAAAACTCTAAAAACATAATACTTGCTGTGATGATGATTGCTATAATAAGTCCTTTTTTATTCCCTTCTCTTACATCATGAAAGTGGTGATGCCCATGTCCACATTGGTGTTGATCTTGATGTTCTTGATGGTTGTGATGATCATGATTCCCCATATATCAATTCTCTCCCTTACGAATGTTCGACGTGCGTAATAACTTGATTCAAAATCTCAATTACGTGCTCATCATCATAGGTGTAATATAAAGTGTTCCCAGCGCGCGTAAACTTCACGAGCTTTTGTTTTCTTAGTAAGCTCAATTGATGCGATACTGCTGATTGACTAAGACGTAAAACCTCAGCTATGTGATTGACAGAGCACTCCTCTTGTGAAAGCAAGTACATAATTCTGAGTCTTGTTGGATCTGCTAGCGCCTTAAAAATCAAAGATGCTTTTTCAATTGTTCTTCCTTCCAGGAACGAATGTTCACTTTCTTTCACTCACTAACTCCCTCCTTGCATCTAAACTTCATATCCATTCATTAAATATTTCATTTCTACTAGACCTGTTTGCATTGCTCTCCAAACACACCTATATGACTATATGTTCATATAGGCATATATAGACTATACATGTTTTGCTTTTCTATCGCAATACTTTTCGTGAAAATAGTTGCAAAATAGTACTAAAGAAGACGACTCTGAATTCTATCGAATTCAGGTCGTCTTCCATGTGATTCGTCCGCAGGCGTATAACCTTTTTGTACTTTTATGCTGTGAAACTTTTAAGAAAACTGAGAGTTGATGGATTTCCATTTCCCACCTCTTTTCTTACCAATGATATCTATCACATTAGTCTAACACCATCAAATATTATCCTTATCTAGCATGATACAACCTATTATAATATAACGTATCACACCTAGCGTATAAAGAACGCTTATGTCGTTATAAGGATATATTATATAAGCTGTTAGAAATACGCAAGGGCATCTTCCTTAATTTGCTATTTTGTTTTGTCTATAGAAACATCTAGGAATCCATGTCTAAATACGCTTTCTTTGGCTTGCCAAAATAACTAACAACAAGTAAGTGACGTGTAACCCACCAGAGAGAATAAGCGTCACACTATCAAAGCGATGCAACAATCTAGGAATCCAATAGAACGGAGTTAGTGTCGCTACAGTATGTAGCCATGGAATCGGAAAAAGATCCGCCAAAGCTAGCACTGTAAAAATACTCATGCCCTTCGCATAGGTAAGTCCTTGCACTTTATTAGACGCTAATCGATACAGCGCCAACGCTACTAGTATCCCTTCCACCCCTATCAATAGACTGATATAAACTAGTAAAGTGAACGGGATTTCATAAATCACCAAAATATAATACGCAATGATAGAATAGCCAAATCCCCCTCCTAAGGGAATAGATAACCTGTTTGCAAGATATCCTGAATAAGAGACAGGTGTAATTGCAACGAGTTCATGAATTCTAGCATCTCGCTCATCGATTAACATAAACCCTGACACTGTTCCTAATAACGTTGCTACCATGACCATAATAAGAGCTAAAACATATCCATAATATTCTTGAAACATAATTCCTGTTGCATCATAGAGAAATTCCATCCCATACATCTGAAATATTTGAAATATGCCAATCATTATGAATGGTAGTATTAAGAACATCATAAGCACTGGCTCTCGTATTACCATTTTTATATCATATTGAACATTCGAGTAACTCCTCATCCCCATCACCATCCTCATACCTATACTCCTAACGAATCCTTTGTTCGAAATCTTTCTCAAGATACCAAAGGAACATCCCATTAATACTAAATAGAAATATGCTATAGAACGCTAGCGAAGAACTACTAATTCCATGGAATGCCCCATAAACAAGCTTTAGCCCTGTTACACTCGGTATGATGTTAAGAATCCATACCCTAGGGAAAATAAACATCAATATGCATGGCACGATAAGAACGAGTATATACGGGACGACCTTTAAGAAGTAATGATTGATAGATTGACTTTCCACAGCAAGCATGAAACCAAATAAGGTGAAGAAAATAGACGTTAGCCCGATTCCAAGAGCTAGGACAAACCAATTAAATTTCACAGGACTAGTCAAAAATGCAATAGCAAAGCCAGCAACCTCCGCCAAAAAAGTGAGCGATATAACCTTAGCCAGTAAATACTCTCTAGCACGTAGTGGGGTAACAGATATATACTGCAATACTCCTTGCAATTTTTCTAGCATTACAATCCCTCCGACAAAAAAGAAACCTATCATCGAAGGATCACTGTAAACGACTAGCGGCACAACAAACCGTGCCACTTCTGTAGGAAGTTGGCTGATGATTAGAATATATAACAATGTTATAAACACATATACATAATAAAAGCCCTGTCGCCATTGGAAAACTACATCTGCCAATATTGCGTTCCATACTCTCATGTCAGCTCCCTCCCAGTAAGCTTAATAAATATATCTTCCAAGGTAGCTTCTTGACTATGGATGGTCTTAATCTCTTTCGTCTTCAATAGTTGAAATAATTCCTCGTTGTTCTTGATACTATGCATAGGAAACTCTACAACCTTTTCCTTCATGCCCTCATAATACTCAATTTTCACCCTACGCATCCCATGGTGAACTTTTAATTCCTTAGGACTATCGATAGCAACAATTTGCCCTTCAACAATAAACGCAACTCGATCACATAACTGTTCTGCCACATTCATGTTATGAGTCGTAAGGAACACCGTTTTCCCTTGCTCCTTCAATTCCTTAATCATATCCTTTACAATTTTCGCATTGACTGGATCAAGTCCAGATGTAGGCTCATCAAAAAAGAATAAACTTGGATTATGCAGTAAAGATCGGATAAAGTTAAGACGCATCTTCATTCCCTTAGAAAATCCTTCGACCTTTTGATTACGAGCATCAGATAACCCAACTCTCGTGAGCAGCGCATCAATATCGCTTTCCTTTGGTTTTTTCTGATAATACGAACCTATAAGCTGTAAATTTTCAAAGGCAGTGAGCTTTAAATATAGATTCGGAAAATCAAAAGCCACCCCAATCTCTTCGAAGAAATCCTTACCCCATTCTCTTCTTTCCTTTCCCATGATTGATACGCTGCCTTCGTAACCCTTTAATAATCCAATCAAAATGCGTTGCGTTGTGGTCTTCCCGGCACCACTTGGTCCTAAAAATCCGAGAATCTCACCTTTTTCAATCGAAAAACTAATTTGATCGATGACCCGCTGATGTGTCTTTTCATAACTATATCTTAGATTTGTTACTTGAATCATAAGCACCCTCCTCAAAAACGTTCACACGTTCTTTATTTGTGCAAAAAAATACACCACGATTTCTCATACCACTTTTACCATTTATCTTATATCTATTACTTTATCTATTATTATTTGTCTCTGTTTATCTCTGTTTATCTATCTTTATCTATCTTTATCTATCTTTATCTATCTTTATCTATCTTTTATTAGCAGCATTATGGAATAGTCCCCATACCCCCATAATATAGAAAAGCATATAATCTACAATTAACTTCTTCTTCGTTTCGTAGTCTTCATTTTTTCGAATGACTAAGACAATTCCTGTGAGAAATTGCTCTGCCAAAATCTCTGCAAACTGCTCTTTCGTTCCTTGGTGTATGAGGGACTGTTCAGGGAGTTTTTCAGGGTAATGCTCGTGAGTATTTCCTGAAAAATGCTCGCAAAAGTGCTCCTTCAAAAGCTCTAGTAGGTCTACCTTCGCCTTTTCAAATCGGGTACCCTTACTACTTTCTAATAACAATACCAAACGATTCGAGAATAACACCTCAACTCCATTAAGCATTTCCATCAATAACGGTCGAAGTTCAAGCGGATTAGCGAAATTCTCCATTGATTGGTTGAAATGATGCATTTGATCGTGATGCTGAAGGAAATATACAAATTGTTGATACTCTTCCGCTACTAATGCTTCAAATAGCTTTTCTTTGTTCTCAAAATAATTGTAAAAGTTGCCTAACGTAGTCCCCGCCATTTTTACAATTTTTCGTAACGATGCATTTTGATAACCATGTACAAAAAACTCTTGTTCCGCTGCATTCATGATAGCGGCCTTTACTTCGTCTTTTTTTACTTGCAATTAAAATCACCTGCTTTTTTTAGTTCAACTATAGAGTAAATTAAATACCTATCAAAGTCAATACGACTTTGATAGGTATTATGGTTACTATTATAACTAACTGATTAAGATATGAACTGCATCTCGCAGAAACGCTGCACACCCGGACTGTTTTTCATCATAGTATGCTGTGAACCGCTCGTCATCTACATACATTTGGGCAACGCCAGCGTGGGCTTCCTTACTGTACTGCCCCCAGGCTAGTGATATCCATCGTTTATGCATCTCTGCAATCTCTTGCCCTTTTTCACTTCCTGGCTCAATCCCTGATTGTACCGCTTCAACAAGTTGTTCGTTAATCTGTGTTCCTAGGGAGGACATTTCATCATACTGTTCTTTACTCAAATTCTTAAAATGTTGATTCGACTGATTTACACGATCCTCTCCATATTTTTCTCTAATTTCCTTCCCATATTTTTGCTCATTATCATCTATCAGCTTTTGCTTAAAGCCTTCAAACTTCTCTTGATCTGACATTTCAGTTCCGCCTTTCTTTGCTTGAATCGTTTTTGATACATTTTCAATTAACGTATCTAATTGTTTTCTTTTCTCTAGGAGTTTCTGATGGTGTTCTAGCAGTGCACTCATCTCATCAAAGGAATCAGCTGTGATAATCGCTTTTATATCTTCTAAACCGATACCCATTTCGCGGTAAAAGAGGATTTGTTGTAATCGATTAATTTCACTATGACCGTATATGCGGTAGCCAGATGAATTGATTCTTGCCGGCTTAAGAATTTCAATTTCATCATAATACCTAAGGGTTCTGCTACTAATCCCTGCTAATTGAGCTAACCTCTGCACTGTATATTCCATTTCCATCACCTCCTTATTTCCAAGAATACACCTTTACGCAACGTCAATGTCAATACCTTTTCAGAAAAGAAAAAAACATCTCAAAAGATGCACATTCGTTCCATCACCTGAAATGTTCTATTGGTTTTAAAGGAATCTTCTTTTATTCAACGAAACTTCGTTTGTTTTAATGAAACTTCATTTCTTTTCTTATGAATAATGTTTTCCTTCCTAATGAACCTTTGTTTGATGCGGTTTCAGGATTACCTTCACACAATCATCTTCTCTTCTACCGAAAATCCGATACCCATCCATAGCATCATCCAACGTCATAACATGAGTAATTATGTCGTCTGCACGCAATTTACCCTCAATCACATATTGCATGAGTTCATCTAAGTAGCTTTGCACGAGTGCTTGTCCTCCCTTAATTGTAATTCCTTTGGCAAAGATATCTCCGATTGGAAAGCTATTCATTTTTGCCCCATACACACCAGCTAAACCCAACGTTCCTCCATGTCGAATCGCTTCTACTTCCCAATTGATGGCAGATACAGATGCAACAGCAGGTTGGTCCTCTGGACGCAAGCCTGGCAATGGAGGGACACCCATGCGCTTCATTAAAATTGTTGCAGAGATTAAAGGATTTGTCGGCTCAGCTTCAAGACCTACTGCATCAATCACAACATCCGCCCCACGGCCCTTTGTCATTTCTTGAATCATTTCTCCTGGGTCGTTCTCCAGGAAATTAATCCCTTCTACCCCAGGGTTTATTTTCTTCGCATATTCTAATCGATACGGCAATTGATCGACTGCGATTACACGCTTAGCCCCTTTGAAAATTGCACAACGTTGTACCATTAACCCCACTGGTCCGCATCCAAACACTGCTACCGTATCACCCGGCTTCACACCACAAACATCAACAATCCAGTATGCTGTTGGCACCACGTCTGTCAATAATATTGCCTGTTCGTCTGTCAATTCATCAGGTACTCGAATCGGGCTCACATCTGCATAAGGTACCCTTACATACTCTGCTTGACCACCAGCAAATCCCCCATAGCTTTCTCCGTGGCCATAAGCAGCACCCATTTCTCCCTTATCGTTCGATCGAATACAGTGTGGCCATAAGCCTGCCTTACACATGTCACATTCACCACAGGAAATTGGAAATGGGACAAGTACCCTATCTCCTCTTTTCCACTTCTTCACGTCTTTTCCGACTTCTTCTACGATTCCCATAAACTCATGTCCAATGATTGTACCTTTTGGAACATGCGCAGTTAGACCATGGACAATATGTAAATCAGACCCACAGATACAAGTAGAGGTTACCTTCACTATTATTTCCCTCGGGTCCGTTAACTCTGGATCAGGTACTTCTGCTAACGTAATTTCATACGGTTTTTCATAAACGACAGCTTTCATCACAATCCCCCTCAATAGTAGATTATTCTAACATCTAAACACAAGTTTTCTTTATATCAACGGCGTGCATAACCGTCTGAATACAAGTCTTTCTTAGTATCTAGCTTTAGAGGATTGTTATTTATGTTTAGTCACAAAAATAAACAGTAAATTATTGGCAATTTGAGATTATAAAAAAACTTATTTTCAGATTGTACTAGAAAAAATTACAATTCCTAATTTTGCGCTTAAATTTAATGCTTGTTTATGGGTTCACAACATTAACTGGGTTGCCTTTTATGAAAGCATCTACGTTAGCTACCGCAATATCCATTAATCGGCTTCGAGCCTCGATTGGCGCCCATGCAATATGAGGTGTGATGATGCAATTTTTCGCTGTCAATAATGGATTGTCTGTTTGAATTGGTTCGACAGAAACAACATCAACGGCAGCCGCTCCCACCTTGCCAGAATTCAAAGCATCTGCTAAATCTTGTTCTTCGACAAGTGGGCCACGGGCAGTGTTAATAATCATGACACGATCTTTCATCTTAGCTATCGACTCTTTGTTAATCATGCCTTGATTTTGTTCTGTAAGAGGGCAATGCAAGCTTATTACGTCTGATTTCGCATAGAGCTCGTCTAAATCAACAAAGCGCAAGTTGTCACTCTCTAGTTCTTTCTTAGGCGTTCGATTATACGCAAGGATATTCATGCCAAACGCTTGAGCCATTTTCGCAGTTGTTTGCCCTATTCTACCGAAACCAACAATCCCTAATGTCTTCCCCTCAAGCTCAATTAATGGATAATCCCAAAAGCAAAAATCCTTACTATTCGCCCACCTGCCTGCTTTTACGGCATCACTATGATGTCCGACATGATGGCACATCTCTAGTAACAGCGCGATTGTCATCTGGGCGACAGACGCGTTGCCATAGCTTGGCACATTTGCGACAACAATGCCTAAGTCCTTGGCAGCTTGTATGTTCACCACATTATAGCCAGTGGCAAGTACTCCTATGTATTTTACTTTTGGCAGCATTTCTAATGTTTCTTTTGTTAAAGGAGTTTTATTCGTAAAAATAATCTCTGCATCCGCTGCCCTTTCGACAATTTCCTCTTGCGAATTGACGGGCGTGCGGTCATAAACCGTTAAATCCCCAAAGTTCTGAAGTCCATCCCAAGACAAATCACCTGGATTTAATGTATACCCATCTAAAACAACTAACTTCATAATTCTCAACCCCCATATGTATTTCTTACTTGTTCTTTGATTGTTTAATTGCTTTTTCATTCTTATTTCTTCTTTTTCCTTCTTAACCTGTTTATTGCTTTATTCATACTTTTATATTACTTGTTTTTACATACTTGTGTTTCTATCATTTCTTCTTATATAACTTCCATATCACTTATCGTTTTCCTTCAAATTACGTATTATTGTAATCGGTCGGTTACTTCTTTATTACCAGACAATCTCCCGTTGGTAGATAAATAATATCAGCGAAGAAACCTCTTGAAATCGATAACGCAATATCCTTGAGTTCAGTTTCATCATTTGCTAGTAAGCAAAGTGGCGCTCCACTTAAATGACGGTTTTTATCTGTCGTGATATACGCGATAATACCTTTGATTTGCCCTGCATCACTTCCCATAACGAACCTCCCCTGGTGTTTTTCCGAGTAATTCTGGGGTCTTTTTTACTGTTTCTAAGATTGGCGTCAATAGAATCGTTTCTTTGAATAGATTGAAATTCTGAATGATTGGTATTAACGCTATGACCACTTTGCCTTCCCCTGGGTTTTGGAAGCTATATCTTCTTTGCCCTAATCTCCTTGTCGTTTCGAACAAGATTGCTTGACGTTGTCCAGGATTCTCTAACGGAATCCGAAAATGTTCCTTCTTGGGATGGATCACAGCAGCTACACCTTCCCCAGCCATCCATTGCTGTGCTTCCTCTTCCCCAAGTACATTGGTAATAAAAATATTATCTACATACATTTCCGAGCCTTTGATTTCAATTTTCCCTTCCGTAACTGTTGCAATATCTTGAATCTTTAAACGTTTCGTAAAATACTTAAGCAAAAAGTAGACAATCAATCCAATCATCGATCCTGCTATCACTTTTATTTGCGGTGTCACATCTGCATAGCTTTCAAGCATTTGAATCGTAAATGCTGTTGTAAAAGCTACCAATAAGGCAACATAATTCCGCGACTCAAAAATCTTCGCAATTCCATCAATGTACGCATCTCCACGTTTCGTATACTCATGCCCCTCCAAATCTAGCAAGCTTTTTCTTTCAATTTTTCGAACCTCGCGAAACTGTTGAATGGCAAGAGCCAAGAAGGTAACGGCTGTGAAGTTTTTAGTCATTAACGTTGGAATTATAAAAGCCCCAAGAGCAGCAGCAACAACACCTGTAACAACATGTATCAAATATCCGTTTGGATAATTCGGATACTGACGATAGTCCATCTTAATCGATAAGACTCTAGCTAGTGTTCCGATTATGGTTGCGGTAACAATTAGTAGTAAGAATTCAGGTGATATGATATCTTTCCCGTTTTCCATGTCATTTCAACCCCCTTACAATTTTAAGAAACAGCACAAAATCTCAACCCGCCTTATTAGTTTCTAATAGATTTTGTTGTTTTGTATTTTGTTATACCAAGGAATCTCCGTAATATGGAATTTTTGCGGAATTGTTTGCCAATACTATAAGAATTAAAAGGAACAAATGAGGTGTTAACCATGGTCCTTCGAGACGAGGAAACTTCCGAAAAAACAATTCAAAAAAGCATCTTCCGGAAAGAAGCGCAACAGAAGGTAACTGGTGTAGCTAAATATACAGATGATTTGCCTACCACAGGGATGCTCCACGTCCATTTAGTGACTAGCCCGTACGCACATGCAAAAATTGTATCGATCGACACAAGCAAGGCTGCACGATCACCCGGCGTTCGTGCAATTGTACTGGGACAGGCATACCCCCTAACTGGGGAAGAAATTCAAGATCGGCCTATCATTGCTTTTGATAGAGTTCGGTATCACGGCGAGCCAGTTGCTGCTATAGTAGCAGACCGCATAGTCAATGCGAAGAAAGCCGCAGTATTGATTGAAGTATCTTATGAACTTCTATCTGTTGTGAATTCACCGCGGGATGGGCTGAAAGGGGATGCCCCACTTATACATCCACAGCTAGATTTATATCAAAAGATTCAACACGTATATCCAGAGCCTTACACGAACATTGCCAATCGTTCGAAGATTCGCAAAGGGGACATGCAGAAAGGGTGGAAAGAGAGCGATGTCGTTATAGAATCGAGATACACATTCTCCCCATCCGATCACATGGCAATTGAAACACGGTGCGTAACTGCTGAGATTCGGCCAGATGGTGTTGTTATGTTGAATTCAGCAACACAAGCGCCCTATATGATAAAAAAACTCATGAGCCAATATTTAAAAATCGATTCTGGAAAAATCATTGTCAATACTCCTTTTGTTGGCGGAGGCTACGGAGGTAAGGTAGCTGTTCAACTTGAATTAATTGCTTATCTAGCTTCAAAAGCAGTTGGCGGTCGACCAGTCAAGCTATGGAATTCCCGTGAGCAAGATATGATTACATCTCCTGTACATATTGGTTTGGATGCAAAAATCAAGTTAGGTGCTACTAGAGAAGGTAAAGTCACTGCTGCAGAAATCGAATATCTTTTTGATGGCGGCGCCTATTCCGACAAAGGAGCAACGATTTCCCGCGCTGCCGCTGTTACAGCTACTGGGCCGTATAACATTGAGAACATCGCTTGCGATTCCCTTTGTATCTATACCAACCACCCTTACGCTACCGCATTTCGTGGGTTTAGCCATTCCGAGTTACTTTGCGCCTTTGAAAGCGCTATGGACCAACTAGCGAAAAAACTGTCACTCGACCCGATTGAACTACGCTCAAGAAATTTAATTTTACCTGGTCACTCGACGCCTACGCAAATGGTGCTAAATAAAAGTACGATTGGAGATCTTCCCGCTTGTGTGGACAAACTAAAGGAACTCATGGCATGGAATGAAGGTCAGCTTGTACAAGTAAACGATCGAAAAGTACGTGCTAAGGGGATTAGCTTAATCTGGAAAACTTCTACGATTGATTCTGACGCAAGTTCTGGCGTGACGCTACTATTTAATCTCGATGGAAGTATCGAGTTAATGTCAGGTCTTGTTGAAATCGGGACTGGAACAAAGACAATTCTTGCACAGATACTCGCAGAAAAACTTAAGATGGACGTCTCACTGATTCATGTGAAAATGGAAGTGGATACACAAGTCATGCCAGAGCATTGGAAGACAGTTGCCAGTAGAGGAACGTTAATGGCAGGAAGGGCTGTTTTAAAAGCTGCCGACGATGTGATCTATCAATTAAAGGATATTGGATCTCGAGTACTGATATGCTCCCCTGACGATTTAGAAGTCGGTGACGGAAAGGTCTACGTACGAGATGAACCAGCAACTTTCGTGTTAGTAAAAGATATATGCCACGGCTACAAGTATCCCAATGGTTTTTCCATTGGAGGGCAAGTTATCGGACGAGGCACGTATATGCTTCGACATTTAACACATCTGGAGCGTGAAACAGGTGCGGGGAAACCAGGTCCAGAATATGCAGTCGGCGCACAAGGGGTAGAAATTGAATTCGACATTAGAGACTACACCTACAAAGTATTAAAAGCTTATTCTGTAGTGGATGCAGGAAAAGTGCTGAATCACGATTCCGCTCGTGGGCAAATTACTGGTGGAATGAGCATGGGCCTGAGCTTTGCTAGTAGTGAGTCTTTCGTTATTAATGATGATGGTCTAATTCTGAACAATCGATTGCGCACTTATGTACCATTTCATTATGGCGATCATCCTGAATATATCGTCCATTTCATCGAACGTGCACATATTGATGGTCCTTATGGTGCCCGCGGTCTTGGTGAACATGGTTTAATAGGCATGCCAGCCGCTCTTGCTAATGCAATCTCAACAGTGACCGGCGTCGAGATGGAACGTCTACCACTCACTCCTGAAACGATTTGGGATACTCTAAAGGCGGTGAAGCAATAATGATATCCTTTGACTTTGAATATTACAAACCTACTTCTACGGATGAAGCTGTAAGCCTGTATCATTCATTAGATGACCTGGGCAAACAACCAATGTACTTCTCCGGAGGAACAGAACTGATTACTTATGGAAGAGTAAACAACATCACTACTGGTGCTGTCATTGACCTTAAGGGCATCCCTGAGTGCCTAGAATTAAAGGCAAGCGGAAACCGTGTAATCATTGGCGCTGCCATTTCACTCACTAAGATTCGCGAGGCACGAGTATTCCCTTTTCTCAGTAAAGCAATTGTAGAAATTGCGGATCACACAGCTAGAAACAAGATAACCCTGGGAGGCAACATCTGTGCAAACATCATTTACAGAGAAACTGTCCTGCCATTACTACTTACAGATAGCCAAGTGGTGATTGCCACGAATAACGGTCTGCTAACGAAACCAATAACACAACTGTTTCAACAAACTCTTCAGCTTCAAAAGGGCGAATTTCTTGTGCAAGTCCAAACGGATCATAGTAATATTGACTTGCGATTTTTGAGTGTAAAAAGACGCCGACAATGGGATGTTGGGTATCCTCTCATAACTACTGCTGCCCTTTGGAATGATGGGAAAATCAAAACAGCCTTCAGTGGTTTATGCGAATATCCTTTTGTAAGCGAAGAAATGAATCAAGCACTAAACGATGATTTATTGCCTGCTACGATTCGAGTCGAACAAGCCATTGAACGTATTCCCGCCCCTGTTCTTGATGACGTCAATGGTTCTGCAGCATACAGGAAATTCGTTTTGAAGAACATTCTTTTAGATGTCTTAGAGTCTAAAAATCCTGTAGATTAAGAATCAAAAATATAGATCCAAATCAAAAAGTCTAGTGGATTAATAAGCAAAAAGCGCTTTTGAAAATTATTAGAAAGAAGGTTTTAGTTTCTATGACTTCTATCAAAACAGAAATTACCCTATCAATCAACGGTGAAGAACATACAGTATACATTCGCTATGCGGACACCCTGCTAACTGTGCTGCGGGAACACCTTGGACTAACTGGTACAAAACCTGGTTGCTTAAACGGTGACTGTGGTGCGTGCACTGTAGATGTTGACGGTGAATCCATGAAGTCCTGCATCATGCTTGCCATTGATGCTGTTGGTAAGAAAATTACTACTATTGAGGGACTTAGAGATACACCCATCCAAAAGGAGTTTATCGAGAATTTCGCATTTCAATGTGGGTATTGTACTTCAGGTTTTATCGTCAATAGTAATACTCTCATTCAAAAGTACCCTGATGCTGATGATTCTCTCATCAAAGATGTCTTAGAATCTAATATCTGCCGATGCACCGGTTACGAAGAGATAGAACGAGCTGTTAAAACAGTATTCCGAAACAGTCGTTGATTTTACTTAGTTGCCGATAGGAAAAGGCTTGCATTATGTGCGTCTTATCGTTGAGTTTATTGTGGTAACTACTCTTTCGATATGTTGGGAGGTACTCCTCCTTTTTCCACGCCTAGAAAACCGCATAGGACAAAGGAAAAAAGTTATGAAATTGATTTAGTTATTTTACAATCAAGCCTCTTAATTGAAAAGAATCTCTATAAAAAAATATAGCAACCAATATATACTAATAAAAACACTTATAATATGTTCTCTCGAAGAATTATCATATTTCCACTCAGCATATTAATACCCTTGTAAACAGTTTCATTATTTTAACTGTCTTCATGCTGCAAACGAACTTTTTCAGTGCCCTCCTACTTAAGCTTTTTGCCGTATTCCTAGCATAAAATGTCGGGAATTTAGGTTATATGCCGCAACGTATGTTCGAGCATTCCTAAGGGCCAACAATCCATCCCCCCCCTAAAGAGGATGTGGGATGAATTGTCGAATTAGGTTAAAACTCTAAAATAAAATCGTGATAAAATCACCAAAGTTAATTTTTTCTTTAGATTCTATCATGAAAATGTTTTTACCCTCTGCTATACTGTCAATTGAAAAAATTTCCATAGGACAATCTTCTATCTTTCTATCTGTAATACCTAAGTAAATACTTGAGGAATGTATCCTACCCGACCTCGAGTATATTTCAAACCCCTCAAAAACTACTCCATTTTGGATGTTTTCATCATCGTTATAATAATAACCATATTTATGAAAAAAACCTTCAACAAAAGTCATATTATTAGGGTCAACTGTATATTTACTTTCTACAGATGGTATATGCGCTAAATTAAAAGGAGCTATAGCTTTACCTTTAACCTTAGAAAAGTTTACAAAAGATTCATCAAGGTATGCAATATATCTTTCATCTTTAGTAGAATCCAAATTACTAAATACACTGAATATTATTTCGTCACTACCTATTATATTTACTAATATTTTCTCATAAAACACATTTATTACAACACATATTAGAATGTATACTATTATTGCAGTTACAATTATCTTTCTTTTTTTCCCCTTTAACATTCAAATACTCCCTTTTACAATAATCAGGACATCCATCGTAAATCTTTAAGAGCATTACAGCAGATAATGGATCTGAGTTTGCAGAACTATCTTCACTAGAAACAGCAAGCACAATTGGTGCAATACACTGCCACGAAAGATACTAGGGTCCTTAACTCTTAATGAAGCCTTTGAAGCAAATCTAAGAGAGCTAGAAATCCAATGCTGTCTGTAAACATAAAGATTTATTCCCTCGCTGGTAAGTAGGTGCCTGCTATGCAGATACTCACAAAAGGGTGAAGATTATGCCATGCAGCACCCTTATATGTTCATGTAATTTTTATAAGAATTGAACCAAACTGTACTTCTCCCCAATTTATGGATAAATATAGTTTCGATACAAAATAAACACATCCTCCTTACTTTCTCAAAAATAGAAGTTTCTCGCATGAAACTATGTGTTTTTTGAATGAAAAGCATTTGTTACTCAAAATAAGTTGCCAAAAATACACAAAAGAAAATGGCCTCCCGCAAAAGAGACCATTTTTAAAAGATTGTATTTTTTATTTTCACGTTACTTCGCTTTTGCACATCGATCCACTAAATATAGTATCGATTGGTAGCTGATGTCACTATGGTGGGACAACCCAATTTCACATGTTCTACTGTTGGAGTATCCCGACTTACAACGCCCCTCAAGCGAGTCGCTCAATGTAGCTAAGGCTGAAGCATTGAGTTCTGGAGTGGTGAAACCCTTATCTCCTGAGAAGCCACAGCATTTAATACCTTCTGGGAATATTGTATCTTTCGCACACGCAGAAGTTACAGCAACAAACTTATCTCTTAAGCCCATCTTAATGGAGCTACATGTGACATGGACAGCCACCGTTTCATTGACTGGTTCAATGTCTAAGTGCTCCAACAGATAGTCATGAATGAACTCTACTGGTTCATATAGCTTTAAGTGGTCACCCATGACACGCTGCATTCTATAGGTACACGGACTCGTATCACATAAGATAGGGATTTTCCCATTATTCGACACTGCTAATAATTCCTTCTCTAACTCTGCGCTCATTCGATCAGCTTCTTCGAAGTATCCTTTACTTTCATAAGGAGTACCACAGCATAACTCATTACGATTTTTCGGAATAATTACCTCATATCCTGCTTTACGTAAGATGGATAGTGTAACCTCAGGAATCGATCTTTGATCTATATCACTTTTCGCAGGCCCCATTGTTCTACTTATACAAGATGGGAAATACACGACTTTACGATTACTTGCTTTATTGCTATGTTTACTTAACGTCGAGTCTAAGCTAGTTGCCTTTTTCGGCATCCATGGACTCCATAGCGGGATTCGATCTCCTGAAATAGTTCTTGTTAGACTTGTGATACTTCTCATTGCCTTCTTACCAATTATCGAATGGACTCCATTGACTGCCGCAAGCCCCATACCAATCATGGAAGTGATTCCAGCGAAATGGTTAGCCGTTAATTCTGATGTCTTATTTCCAATGCGTCCTACCGTGTAGGAACGTAGTACCTTAGTATGCTCCCCGGTGTTTATTGCAACTGGGCAAGTTGTTGAACACATGCCGTCAACAGCACAAGTTTGGTTCCCCATATACGTATAATCGGATTGCAGTCGTTCTAGTAATTGTTTATCTACGGTCGGAAGGTCCTCTGCATGTGCCTTTAGGCTAGAAATCGCTCTTCGAATTACAATCCTATGACGTGGCGTAGTGGTAATGTTGCGTGATGGACAGTTAATCTCGCAGAAACCACACTCAATACATTTATCTATGATGTCGTGTGTTGGTGGCAGAGATTTTAAATCCTCGAGATGGGCGTTCGGATTGTCATTAATAATAACCCCTGGGTTAATGATCGATAGTGGATCAAATGCTTTCTTCAATCGTACCATCATATCATAGGCTTTCTTACCCCATTCCTTCTCAACAAATGGTGCCATATTACGCCCTGTACCATGTTCCGCTTTCAGCGACCCTCCGAAACGGTCTGCAACTAAATCACAAACCTCTTGCATGAAACGGTCATATCGTTCCACCTCTGAGTCATTACTGAAGTCTTGGGTGAATACGAAGTGTACGTTGCCATCCAGCGCATGTCCAAATATAATGGCTTCATCGTACCCATGCTTATCGAACAGATCCTGTAATGCAAGAATAGCTTCTGCCATATGTTCCATAGGAAAGGCTACGTCCTCGATAATAACGGTAGTTCCTATTTTTCGAACCGCCCCAACGGCTGGAAATAGACCTTTGCGTATATTCCATAACTTCATATATTCTTGCTTAATCTCGGTAAATGCAATCGGGAAAACCGTAGGAATCCCTTCTAACGCTTGCTTTACATCCTGAATACGACTGTGCAAGCTCTTCTGATCTTCTCCTGATACCTCAATTAACAAGGCGCTAGCATCCTTGTCTAACTCCTTTAAGTATGGTGGCATACCTTCAATATTCTCCACTGAACGCAAGGAGCGACGGTCCATCAATTCGGCGGCCGATACGAATTCCCGGTCTAACTTCATAACGCCACGACATGCTTGTTCGGTGTTAGGGAAGATGACTAAAGCAGAGGCACGGTTTTCATATTCTTTCACTGTTTTGTAGGAAATCTCAGCAATGAAACCTAATGTTCCTTCCGAGCCAATCATCAGATGTTTAATGATTTCAATGGCATCGAAATAATCGACAAACGCGTTAATGCTATATCCCGTTGTGTTCTTAATCTTGAATTTATGTATGATTTGTTCTTTTAAGGCACTATCTTTGAGAATCTCATCTCGAATCGCTTCAATTTCTTTCACTAGATTGGCATGTTTGACTTTAAACTCATTTATAGATTCTTGATCTGAAGTGTCTAATAGTGTTCCATCCCAAAAGATGATTTTCATATCGACGACTGTTTTATAGCTATTGTCGGCAGTACCACAGCACATACCACTTGCATTATTCGCAGCAATACCACCAATCATAGCATGGTTAATCGATGCTGGATCAGGACCTATTTTTCTCTTATACTTCAAAAGTTTGCGATTCGCTTCCGCCCCAATGACCCCAGGCTCTAACTTAATAAGCTCGCCGTTTTCTTGAACAGAACAATTCGTCCAATTGCCGAACAAATAAATCAGAATTGAATCGGATATTGCTTGACCTGATAAACTTGTACCTGCTGCTTTAAATGTAACGGGTACTTTAAGCCTTGCTGCTACCTCCATTAATTTCGTGATTTCTTTAATTGTTCTAGCTTTAATTACTAGCTTAGGAACTAAACGATAAAATCCGCCATCCGTTCCGTATGCGATTCTTCGAAGTGGGTCAGCAATTACCCGATCATCGGGGATAATCGATGATATTTCATGATAATACTGTCTATACACTGGTGGTAATGCTTGAATATCTTCTTGCCTGAGTGCTAATTTATTCATATAATCGCCCCTCATATTATAAATTTAAGCCTCTATACAATAATCATATGATTTTTTTATTCCTTTACATTAAAGATTTGCAAGAATCTATACATTTATCCACTTTTGCTTAACTTTTTCAATAATTGCTTCTACTGTTATTCCGAATTCCTTATATAATTCTTGATATGGTGCAGAGGTGCCAAATCGATTGATACCAATGGTAGTATCTTGACTATTCGTATAGCGTTCCCAACCAATTGTAGTTCCTGCTTCAATCGAGACTTTTATAGCGACATCTGCTGGAAGCACAAGCTCCTGATATTCTGGACCCTGCTGATCAAATAGCTCCCAGCTAGGCATACTTACGACCCTTGCGTCTATATTCATAGAAGCTAAACGACTAGCTGCCTCTAAGGCAATATGGACTTCTGAGCCTGTTCCAATCAGAATCGCATCAGGCTTATCTTTCTTCTCTTTACGTAAAATGTAAGCGCCAAGTTTCAAGTGACTTGCCGAGGTAGATTCACTCTGATCAAGTATCGGTACATTTTGTCTTGTGAGTGAAAATGCCACTGGTCCCTGCGCTTCACCAATAGCATAACGCCATGCTTCTAGCGTTTCATTCGCATCTGCTGGTCGTATTACCGTCAAACCAGGAATCGCTCGTAAAGATAACAAGTGCTCTATTGGTTGGTGGGTTGGTCCATCTTCCCCTAAACCAATGCTATCATGTGTAAATACGTAAATTACCTTTAACCCCATCAACGCTGCTAAACGAATCGATGGTTTCATATAGTCGCTGAACACAAGGAATGTTGCACCATACGGTAGAGTTCCACCGTGTAGAGCCATCCCATTGAGGATTGCCCCCATTCCATGCTCTCGGACACCAAAACGCAGATTCCTTCCGCTATATAGGTTTGAAGAAAAGTCCGCTGCACCTTCAATCTCAGTTTTTGTCGATGGGGCTAAATCCGCTGAACCGCCGATTAAATTCGGAATATATTTAGCAATCTTATTGAGCACTTGACCTGATGCGTTACGCGTAGCCATCCCTTTCTCGTTCCCTTGGAAGTAGGAGAGCTCACAACCCCATTGCTCCAGTAATTTCCCCTGCTGCAAACGTAACCATTGTTCGCTTAGTTCAGGATACTCTTGCGCATAACGGGTGAACTGTTGCTGCCAAAATTGTTCATGCTTCTGGCCGTTTGCGATGCACGCACGGAAATGATTGAGAATATCCTCGGGAACAGAAAAGCTATCGTCTTGCTCCCATTGTAGATATTCCTTGGTCTTCTGAAGTTCCTTCTCTCCTAGTGGCTCACCATGGGCTGATGCAGAATTTTGTTTATTTGGGCTACCGTAGCCAATTTGCGTTCGAGTAATAATGATAGTCGGTTGATCTGTATTGTTCCTTGCTATTTCAAGTGCTTCCTCAACCATCCCGATGTCGTTGCCATCTTCCACGTTCAGCACCTGCCAACCATATCCCTCAAAACGTTTACTTGTATCCTCGGTGAAGGCTAGAGCCGTTGACCCTTCAATCGATATTCGATTGTCATCATAAAGGCATATCAGTTTTCCTAGTTTCCAATGACCTGCCAATGAAGCAGCTTCGTGGGATATACCCTCCATCAGATCTCCGTCACTCGCTATCACATAGGTGTAATGATCAACAATGGGGTGCCCCGGCCGATTAAAAAGTTCTCCTAAATGCGCCTCCGCCAATGCCATCCCTACAGCATTGGCAAAACCCTGTCCTAATGGCCCTGTTGTGGTTTCCACACCTGAGGTGTGAAGGTATTCAGGGTGCCCAGGCGTCTTACTTCCGAGTTGTCTGAATTGCCTAAGATCATCTAATTCCAATTCATAGCCTGTTAAATACAATAAACTGTAAAGTAGCATCGACCCATGCCCTGCCGATAGTACAAACCGATCCCGATTCGACCATTTCGGGTGTTTCGGATTATGTTTCATAAATTTCGTCCATAGCACATATGCTGGAGCTGCCATTCCCATTGGCATTCCCGGATGCCCCGACTTAGCTTTCTCTACAGCTTCTGCTGAGAGTATACGAATTGCGTTAATACACCTCTGTTCCAACATTACAACCATCCTCCCTTTCTCTTTGTCTGCATGTCCTATGATTTTATGCCCTTTGAATCTATGTTCTCTGAATCATTTTCTTGCAAATCCCCGTGTATCTATTCTGATATACTTTTATTATAAGGGACTTACAATACCATTACGAATTTATAGCAGTAATTATGCAAAAAAAAAGCACTCCTTTCGGAGCGCTTACACCATAATTTTGCATATATCGTTCGTAAATTCTACTGGATCGTTTACTTGTAATCCTTCAATTAGCAATGCTTGATTGTATAGTAGATTCGTGTATAAACTTAACTTGTCTTTATCTTGGGCGAATGCATTTTTCAGTGATTGGAATACCTGATGGTTGGCATTAATTTCTAACACTTTATCTGCTTTTACGTTCTGGCTGTTAGGCATGGACTTGAGAATCTTCTCCATCTCCACAGTCAATTCACCTTCTGTTGCTATACATACAGGGTGACTCTTTAAGCGTTTCGATGCACGTACATCCTTCACCTTATCCGCTAATATTTCCTTCATAAACGAAAACAGTTCCTTATTTTCTTCTTGAACCGTATCTGTGTTGTTGTCCTTATCCTCAGCTTCAATCCCTAAATCGCCACTGGATACAGATTTGAATTCCTTTTCCTTATAATTCGTCAGAATACGAATCGCGAATTCATCAATGTCATCTGTAAAGTAAAGGATTTCAAAGCCTTTCTCTGTTAACAACTCGATTTGCGGTAACTTCTCAATGCGTTCAATACTTTCGCCAGACGCGTAGTAAATAAATTTCTGATCTTCTGGCATTCTGGACACATATTCATCAAGGGTGACTAATTTCTTTTCTTTCGAAGAGTAGAACATGATTAAGTCTTGTAAGTCTTCTTTGTTGCTACCGTAATCACTATATACTCCGTATTTCAGCTGTCTTCCAAACGAGTCATAGAATAGATCGTATTGTTCTCTTTCATCCTTCAATAAGCTTAGAAGCTGACTCTTAATCTTATTCTTAATATTTTTCGCAATAAGCTTCAGTTGACGATCATGCTGTAGCATTTCTCTTGAGATGTTAAGCGAAAGGTCTTCTGAGTCTACCATTCCCTTAACAAAGCTAAAGTAGTCAGGTAACAAGTCCGCGCATTTACTCATAATTAACACGCCATTTGAGTAAAGCTCTAATCCCTTTTCATACTCTTTCGTATAATAATCAAATGGGATGCTCTCCGGGATAAATAAAATCGCATTATATCGAACAGCGCCATCAACGCTGATATGCACGTGTTTGATAGGCTTGTCAAAGCCGTAACGTTTCTCTGTATAGAAGTTCTCGTAATCCTCTGGTGTCAACTCATTCTTGTTCTTTCTCCAAATTGGCACCATGCTATTGACCACTTGTTCTTCTGTGTAATCCTCATATTCATTTTCTTGATCCGCCTTAGGTCTTCTTCCCGTAATATCCATTTTGATTGGATAGCGAATGAAGTCAGAATACTTCTTAATAATTGCTTTTAATCGATATTGGTCTAAGTACTCATCATATTTCTCATCTTCTGTATTCTCTTTGATTTTTAAAATTATATCTGTACCGATTGACTCCTTATCGGACGCCTCCATCGTATATCCGTCAGCACCCTTAGATTCCCACTTGTAAGCTTGCTCACTCCCAAGTGCTTTACTGATTACCGTTACTACATCAGCAACCATGAATGCGGAATAAAAGCCAACACCAAACTGACCTATGATATCATAGCCATCTTTAATTTCATTGTCTTTCTTGAACGCTAAGGAGCCACTCTTCGCAATGACACCAAGATTCTCCTCAAGCTCTTCCTTCGTCATACCAATCCCAGAATCAGAAATAGTTAACGTTCTTTGATCCTTATCAGCTGTGATTCTTATGTAGTAACTATCCTTGCTGAATGTTAAAGAATCATCCGTCAATGCTTTATAATAGATTTTATCAATTGCATCACTTGCATTTGAGATTAACTCTCTTAAGAAAATTTCTCTATGAGTATAAATCGAGTGAATCATCATATCTAATAGTCGTTTTGATTCAGCTTTAAATTGTTTTTTGGCCACGAATAATTTCCCCTTTGCTTAGATCTGTTGATTTCGTTAGTTATGCACAGCTTATTAGCACTCTCTTCAAGCGAGTGCTAATCTATATTTTTATATACCATATATTGTTTTTTCTTGTCAACATTTTATCTTGTTTCATGTGTTTATCTTGTTTCAACCTACTAATCATTATCTTGGTCTTGTTTCAATAGTTCGATAATTTTATAATCACATCGATTTCCTTTACAGGTGCCTGAACCAGCTTTCGTAGAGTGTTTCACCTTTTCAAGAGAATCTGCCCCTTCTTTGATTGTCTTTTTTATGGTTGCTCTTGTAATCCCATTACAAAGGCATGTTTTTGTAAGTTTATCTTTTATTTCCTGACTTAACTCGTCCAACTTTCTTCCTCCATTTGCTTTACTAAGCTACTTTTGTTACATATATTCTATTATAGTCTTAACCCTATGATAAAAAAAGAAAACCTGATCCTAATATAGATCAGATTTTTCTAAGCGTAATATTTCATCTAATTTCATAATCGAGAATATCTCGAGTAAATGTTGACTTTGAATATTGACAATATGAATCTGCCCATTTTGGCATTCTAGTCTTTTGTGGTATGAGAGTATCATTCCTATGGATGTACAATCAATATATTTCACATGACGGAAATCTAGGGAAATATGGTTGCATCCATTGTCAATAAGCTCTTCCAATTTCTGTTTCAGTTTCATATGGTTGTGCAGATGAACTCTATACTCTAGTATTTGTATCGATGCTTCCTTATGCTTCATAACTACAGTATACATATTTACTGCCTCCATACATTTTTACTTATTCTTAGCAGAATTGATTATATTTCTGGTATTTTTTGCAGATCTCATTGAACTTTTCTTCTACTGCAAGGAAAGCATCGACCACCTTAGGGTCAAAATGCGTACCTGAGTCGCCCTTTATGAGCTCAATCGCTTTCTCATGTGCAATTGGATGCTTATATGGTCGCGTAGATGTGATGGCATCATACGCATCTGCTAAAGCAAATATTCTAGCTGCTAAAGGAATCTCTTCGCCTACTAACCCTTGTGGATATCCTTTACCGTCATATCGCTCATGATGACTCAAGACAATCTCAAGCCCTAATAGATAGAATCCCCGTGTTAATTGCTGTCCATGGACGACTTTACTTAGTGTTTGGGCTCCAATAATTGTATGCTCTTTCATTTCCTCGTATTCTTCATCTGTAAGTTTTCCTGGTTTCAGCAATATGCTGTCGCGAATCCCTACTTTGCCGATATCGTGTAGCGGACCTACTTTATATAACAACGTTATAAACTCATCATCTAATCCCATCTGTTCCGCTAGTAATACGGAGTACTCTCTTGTTCTATCTAAATGTTTCCCTGTTGCAGGATCTCTTTGTTCTGCCAAGTTTGCCAACGCAAAAATCGTGTGATCTTTCACTTCAAAGTACGTCTCACCAACAATTGCTATCGTTTCATGGTGGAGCATATCCACAGCACCTATATAGTCAATTAATTGATCTTTTGGCACGTTATCCATTAGAATTTTCGCATAGCTCTCCTCAAAGAAATGAAATACACGAATAAAGGTCTTAAAATCAATGTCATTATAGGCTACTTTCATTGCTACTTCCGCATTTCCTTCGTAATACGCATCTAAATTACTTAAACTAAGATGAGTAATGAAATCTTTAATGAGACGTTCAAAACCTTCTAAAAAATACACCTTCTCATCTTCGTTTGGTAAAATATTTTCTCTCTCTATAATTGCTAACCAATTCTTTAGAATTGTTTCTTGATGTTTTTTAAATAACAGGGCAACATCTTGAATCATTGCAATGTGCTTCTGTTTCATAGAGAAGTCACGCCCTTCCAGTTAATATAGAGTCTCTGTCTTTACTTATGGAACGGTATTCTTTAAAATGGCTTTTCATATTTCTAACGAATATCTCCCAAATTTCGGGGTCATACAGATACTGCCCCTCTAATGAAAGTTCTTTTAAGAATTTGTACTTCTGATATTCTGTTAAAAACGTTTGACCATGGCTTTTGTTATGATAAAAATCTGCAATAGCAAGTATTTTAGCAAACAAGTGAATCTCCGAGCCTTTTAGACCAAAAGGGAAGCCGCTTCCATCATAAAGTTCATGATGAAACAGCACAGCAAGTAGTACACTGCAATCAAACTCGTTTTTACCCGCTAGTACTTCAAACCCTTTTTTCGCGTGATCACTATCACTATGAGACATGATACCAATGTCATGGAGTAATCCCGCACAAGCTAAATGATATATATCTGTCTGTGATAGCTTCAGCCAATTTCCGATGGTTGCACAGAGTATTCCGACATGAGTAGACTTTGTATCGATTAATTCAAAAATGTTCGAAGACTTCTGTAGATGATATATAATTTCTATAGCTTTATGACGTATTTCCATAGTATTCATAAGGCACTCCCTAGAATCAATGACATTCTTTTCACCAATACTGTGAAAATTATAGCATCGGACTCCGCGAATTACTATTTACTAAAGTTAATAAAAATTGAAATGTTACAAAAATGAGCAATTTGTACTGAGTCTAAATAACCTCCTCTTCCTTGGCCTTTACAATTGCTTGAGTTCGATTTTTAAGATTTAACTTTTGGAAAATTGTATTATTGTAGACCTTGATGGTCCCCTCTTTTAATTGCAATTTATCAGCAATTTCTTTATTCGTATAGCCTTTCTCAATCCATTTAAGAATCCTAAATTCTTGCTCAGTTAAGGAATCAATTTCTCCTGAAGCCTTTTGAGTAGGTATGTTCACTTTGGCTTGTGTTCTTCGCAATAGCGCATTAATCTTAGCAATTAATACGTTCGGATCAAACGGTTTCGTCATATAATCGTCCCCACCGATCTCTAGTCCAGAAATAATCGTTTCTGTTTCTTGTAAACAGCTTAAAAAAATCACTGGTATCGCATATTTCTCTCGGATAGTTTTGCAAATATCGAGTCCCGTCATATCAGGTATCATGATATCTAATATAATCACATCAGGTCGATAGCGTTCGACAGCTTGAATCCCTGTTTTCCCACTATCTGCACAAAGTACCTCATACTCATTTTCTATCAAATACAATTCAATCAGTGCTCTAATCTTATACTCATCATCTATTACTAAGACCTTTCCCTTACTCATGATATACCCTCCAGATACTCAACCTGAACGAATTGAAATGGCAACATAAAATAAAAACGACTCCCCTCTCCTAGAACACTTTCTACTCCAATGGTACCCCCGTGATTTTCGATGATCTCTTTCACAATTGCTAACCCAAGACCTGCACCTCGAATCTCTGAATCCTCCTGTGTTTGGACTTTATAAAAGCGATTAAATATATATGGAAGATCTTTCTCGGGTATGCCTGGACCGTTATCAATTACACCGAGTTTCAGATAGTGATTCTCATCGATTGTAACGATGGAAGTTTCAATTGAAATGATTCCACCGGCTTGCGTGTATTTTTTTGCGTTAATCACCAGATTCATAAACACTTGTTCAATTCTTTTAGGGTCAATATTCCCCATAACTTCCGATAAACCATCTTGTCTTGTAACATTCTCATGATAATGAAATACAAGTCCCTTTTTTTCTACAATTGGTTTCTGTTTATCATATAATTGCCTGAAAAATGTTAGCATCTCAATCCTTTGATAGCTAAATTTGACATGCCCAGATTCTAGCTTCGATAACTCTTGCAAATCTTTAATAATATGCGCCATCAATTGAGTATCACTGTATATGGAACGCAAATACTTTGAGTCTTCTTTATCAATTACCCCATCAATCATTGCTTTTATATACCCTTGTATAAAGGTAAGGGGAGTATTGAGTTCATGAGACACACTAGCAAACAATTTTCCACGTGCTTGTTCCATTTTTATTAAATTATCGTTCGCTTTTTGTAATTGCTGCGTTCTTTGATGCACCTTTTGCTCTAGTGAGAAGTTTAGTTCTTGTAAATCAACAGATAATCGCTCGACTTTATCGAAAGATTTTGAAAATCTTCTAGATAAATTGACTGCTTGAACAAAAATATAAAAAAATAATCCTAAAGAAACTAACTCATCCGTTGAAATCCATTGACCGTAGTAAAATATATCGTTTAATACTGCAGCAAACAGTACCAACACACCTAAGAAGTTGAGATATGCTCCTTCCCGACCTCGAAGTAATCGGATAATCGTCACAATGAGGGTAGTACTCATCACCAAGAAAGCTAAAGCAAACATGACATACACCGTAGTAGTAAACACATAGGTTGGTGTAACTAAAACGAATATTCCGTAAACAATTAAGCAACCTACTAAGATCTTTACAATAATTTTCGGAATATCTACCATACATTCTAATTGCTTAAAAAGCAGGAAGAAAATGAGTCCAAAAACACCCGCCAAGTATTCAGTTTTCACTGCAGCATCCCAACCACAATCTCTAATAAAATAAACAAATAAATTGTCACTTAAAAGCGATGCCCGTATACCTATACCAAAACATGCTAAAGCAAAAAATAGCGGTGAAAATTCCTTCCGTCTAAGGAAAAATAATACTACATGGTACATTCCAATGATAAAGATACTACCTATAATAAATGTTTGAAATATTATATTGTGCTCCCGGACCGCCAATATATGTTCACTCGTACCAAAAGTAATTGATTCCCAAAGACCTGATTTTCTTTGATAGAAATCTGACACATGAATCACAATCTCTATCATTTCCGATTGTATTGGGAAGCTAGCTACTTGCGATAATTCCTTCGGCAACATTTCTTCCCTTGTTTTTCCAACAATACCATTGGAAATCAACTCAACGTCATCCACCCAAATCGTGTATGCAGTTGCTACACTTGGGATGTATAAAGAACCCACCTTCCCAATTTCTGAAGCACTTACATACAACTTCAACCGATATGTAGCATATCCTTCGTTCGGTAGGCTCTCTCCATCGATACTATATTTACTCCAATTACTCGGAACAATAACTATATCGGTCCTCTTATCTAATATGTGCTGCTTTCCATCAGCTTGCAAATCTTCTGGAAACAGCAATTGATCCCAGTAAAATTCCCACTCGCCATCCAATGTAAAAGGTCCATCCACACGAATATTCTTTGCACGCAAATCTAATATTCCTTTTTCAGCGACTACTTGTTCTAACAACTGATTTGGGTTGATTGATTGAATGGCATCCCTTGTAGCAGCATTCACAGATGGAAAAATCTTTATGCTAAACAAACTTAAGCTAATAATAGCAAGTACAATGGTTAAAGTCAGTAAGTTTTTCGACGAGAATAACTTTTTAGGTTTCATACAATATGCTCCATGTGATTTGATCCTTCATGTCAATCTATAATCCACGTCAATTTATAATCCACGTCAATTTATAATATATTCCATATTCCATAGGAAACTAGAAAAACCTTTTTCCACATAAACAAAACTTGGCAATCGCCAAGCTTTAGCGAAGAGAATGCTTAGTTGCCGTTACTTATACTCAGAATTTTTATAAATTTGAGTATGAAAAATAAACACTGCCAGTAACTCAGCAGTGTTTATTCCGGTGTATAAGTTGCGTTATTATATTTGCCTCTTTATTTCAATTCTATCAGTAGGTCACCTGTTTGTAGAGAATCACCGTTCTTTACGTTGACGCTCTTGATTTCCCCGTCAAACGGCGCTTGCACTGTGGTTTCCATTTTCATCGCTTCTGTAATGATGAGGTGGTCTCCTTTTTTGACTTTTTCACCTTTTGTTACAAGAATTTTCAACACCGTACCTGGCATGGATGCACCGATGTGATTTGGATTTGACTTATCAGCCTTTTGTTTCGCTGTAGCCGCAACCTTAATTTCTTTATCCTTAATGACGACTTCACGTAACTGCCCATTGAGCTCAAAGTACACTAAACGAGTACCATCATCCAATGGTTTCGAAACCGATACCAACTTGATAATTAGTGTCTTTCCGCGTTCGATCTCGACTTCAATTTCTTCTCCCAAACGTAACCCGTAAAAGAATGTGCCTGAATCGATGACAGAAACATCGCTAAAGCGTTCACGGAACCTTTCGAATTCCTCATACACCTTAGGATACAACGCGTAAGACAATACATCAAAGTTGGTAATTTCTTTATCAAACTTCTTAGAAAGCTCTTCGCGGATTTTATCAAAGTCTACGGGTGCCATTAGCTCCCCTGGACGGACAGTAATCGGCGTTTTTCCTTTTAGGATAATCTTCTGTAGCCTTTCTGGGAATCCTTGATATGGTTGACCTAGCTGCCCTTGGAAAAACTCCACTACAGAATCTGGGAAGTCTAAGCTATCACCGCGGTCGTAAATATCTTGCTCCGTTATATTATTCTGCACCATATAAAGCGCCATATCCCCAACGACTTTAGAGGAAGGTGTAACTTTCACCACATCGCCGAACATATCGTTAACGGTGCGGTACATTTTTTTGATATCGTTCCAACGGCTACCTAAGTCAACTGCTTTAGCCTGCTGTTGAAGGTTACTGTATTGTCCACCTGGCATCTCATGATTATATACTTCTGTATGCGGTGCCATCATGCCACTTTCAAAGGCGCTGTAATATTTACGTGCTTCTTCCCAATACTCGCCGATTTTCTCCAAAGCATCGATATCAATCTTAGGTTGGCGTTCTGCTCCAGCTAACGCATAGTACAAGCTATTAGCACTTGGCTGTGAAGTTAACCCCGCCATCGTATTCACTGCAACATCCACAATATCTACCCCTGCATCGATTGCCTTTGCATAGGCATAAATCCCGTTGCCACTTGTGTCGTGAGTATGCAAGTGAATCGGAATGTCTATTGCTTCTTTTAGCGTTGTAACCAGTCGATACGCAGCTTCTGGTTTTAACAAACCGGCCATATCCTTAATACCTAGGATATGAGCGCCTGTTTTCTCTAATTCAACTGCTAAGTCTTTGTAATATTTTAAGTCATATTTGCTTCTCGTCGGGTCTAGAATATCACCTGTATAGCAGATTGCCGCCTCAGCAATCCCTCCGGATTGGCAAACAGAATCAATTGTAAGTCTCATGCCATCTACCCAGTTCAAGCTATCGAATATGCGAAACACGTCAACACCTGATTCCACAGACTGTTTAACGAATTCACGAATCAGATTATCTGGATAGTTCGTATAACCTACTGCATTCGATGAACGTAGTAGCATCTGCGTTAGGATATTCGGCATTTTCTTGCGTAGAAGCAATAATCTTTCCCAAGGATCTTCATGTAGGAAACGCATGGCCACATCATAGGTAGCTCCACCCCACATTTCCATGGAGAATAAGTTTGGTAACATACGCGCCGTTGGCTCTGCAATCAGCTTTAAGTCCTTGGTACGGACACGAGTTGCCAACAAAGACTGATGCGCATCACGGAATGTTGTATCTGTCAGTAATACTTCCTTCTGTTCCTTAACCCAATCCGCTAACCCCTTTGCACCTTTTGCCTCAAAGATTTGTTTCGTACCATTCGGGAAAGGCTCAGTCATATTCACCTTTGGAATATTCGGTTGGTGAAAAATTGGCTTTTTCGTCTTTTCGATTCCAGGGTATCCATTGACAATAGTTTCCCCGATAAAATTCAACAGCTTACTTCCACGGTCACGAATTAGCGGGAAATTAAATAACTCTGGTGTTGTATCAATAAAAGAAGTCGTGTATTCGCCCGAAATAAACTTCTCATGCTGAACAACATTCTCAAGAAATAGTATATTCGTCTTTAAACCACGGATACGGAATTCTCTTAAATTTCGCACCATTTTGGCAGCTGCCTGTTCAAAGGTAAGCGCCCATGTTGAAACTTTAACAAGTAAAGAGTCGTAGTGTGGTGTAATAACAGCGCCTTGGAATCCATTGCCACCATCTAAACGCACACCAAAACCACCACTCGTACGATACGCAGCTATCTTCCCTGTATCAGGTAAGAAGTTATTGGCAGGATCTTCTGTTGTTACACGAGATTGAATGGCATAACCGTTACAAGCTATATCTTCTTGCTGAGGTATGCCAATCTTAGGACCATGTAATTGTTCCCCATCTGCAATCATTAGCTGCGACTGAACAATATCAATACCCGTTACCATTTCTGTAATTGTATGTTCAACTTGGATGCGCGGATTAACTTCAATGAAGTAGAATGCACCATCTGGCGTTACAAGAAATTCTACCGTACCCGCATTGACATACTTCACATTTTTACATAGTTTTACTGCCGCGTCCCAAATATCCTTACGTAGCTTTTGGTCAAGCGAAACACTTGGTGCAACCTCTACAACCTTTTGGTGACGACGCTGAACAGAGCAGTCGCGTTCATATAAATGCACAATATTTTCGTGTTGATCAGCAAGAATTTGTACTTCAATGTGTTTAGGATTTTCGACAAACTTCTCAACATAGATTTCGTCATTTCCGAAAGCAGATTTCGCTTCTGATTTCGCACGATTATATGCTTCCTCTAATTCTTCTTTCGCACGAACGATACGCATACCACGACCGCCGCCACCTAGAGCCGCTTTGATAATTAGTGGCAAACCGTGTTGATTGGCAAAATCTTGGACTTCCTGTATCGATGAAACAGGACCGTCACTACCAGGAATTACTGGAATTCCAGCTAAAATCGCCTGCTCTCTTGCGCGCACTTTATCTCCAAACATATCCAAATGAACAGGCTTAGGTCCAATAAAAGTAATGCCTTCTTCCTCACATCGTCTCGCAAAGTTAATATTTTCTGATAAAAATCCATAGCCTGGATGGATGGCATCCACACCATGTCTCTTCGCAACTTCAATAATTCCTTCGATATCTAAATATGCTTCAATGGGCTTTTTACCTTCGCCAACTAAATATGCCTCATCCGCCTTATTTCGATGGAGGGAGCCTGCATCTTCTTTAGAATAAATTGCCACTGTGCGAATATGTAACTCAGTACATGCACGAAAGATACGAATTGCAATTTCACCACGGTTTGCTACTAGTAGTTTATTAATATTTTTACAATTCATAGAGCACCTCCATTAAATAATACCATTATATAATATTTAGCTTTTACTGAACATTGTTTTTCATTCGAATCGCTTGTCGAATCATCTCTTTTGAAATTAAGTTTTCTTTGTATTTTCGATGCATTTGTATAGTACTCTTCCATCACTTCAAATGGAACCATATTCCCACCTGTAGCCCAAGGCAAATGAATCGCTTGGTGCATCTTTTCTTGCAGATTATGCTGTGCAATATACTCTTGCCCCATTTTCGATCGTAACAACATTGTTGGACCAGCTAATCCCGTAAGCGCTGAAGGCTCCAACGAAATATTTTCTGTGTCTACTAACTTCTTAAGCAATAGAAAGAGCTTTTCGTCCGTAACCGTGTAAACTCCACTAATCATCTGTTCTAATGTTCTGCCAATAAAGCCCGACGGCCTCCCTACTGCCAAACCGTCTGCCGCAGTAATGTTATCGAGATTGAAATCTTGAACGGATACTTGCTCATGCAAACCGGTCAGTAATCCTAGTAACATACAAGGGGAATGGGTCGGTTCGGCAAAGAAACAATGGACATCGTCCCCGAAAATCAACTTCAAGCCAAAAGCAATTCCACCAGGACCTCCACCGACACCACATGGGAGATATGCGAATAATGGATGGTCATGGTCCACCAAGTAACCCTTATCCTTCAACTGTTCTTGCAAGCGGTATGCTGCAACAGCATATCCTAAGAATAAATCTTTGGAATTTTCGTCGTCTATGAAAAACATCTTCGCGTTAGATTCTGCCTGTTTTCTCCCAGCAGCGACAGCCTGACTGTAATCAGCATCATACTCGATGACAGTAACGCCCTTGTCTCTTAATAAATCTTTCTTCCATTGCTTAGCATCAGCAGACATATGCACGAACACTTGGAAACCTATTTGCGCTCCCATGATTCCAATACTCAAGCCTAGGTTCCCTGTAGATCCGACCGCTATTGAGTATTGCGAGTAAAACTCACGAAACCTATCGCTGTTCATCATAGCATAATCATCTTCTAACGTCAGAAGGTAATTTTCAATTGCTAATGTTTCCGAATGCTTCAAAACCTCGTAAATTCCTCCACGGGCTTTGATTGATCCAGAAATAGCAAGTTGGTTGTCGCATTTAAGTAGTAGCTTTCCTGTCAGCTGAGCCTTATAGGAATTATTAAGGTCAGCATGCATACTCGGAACCTCAATTAAGGGAGACTCGATAACTCCTCGATTCTTTGAAGTCTCAGGGAAAGCTTCCATCAGATAGGGAGCGAATCGTTCTAACCTCGCAGCCGCGTCTCGCACTTCATCTTCAGAGATGCGAATATTCTGTATAGCTTCCTGATAACTAGTATAGCTAGGATTGTTCCAAAAAACCTCTTTAGCATCTATGACTTCCTCTAGCATCGGATACATTGCAAGCCATTCTTCTAAAGTTTTTCCATGAATCATCTTGTTCACAGGTTCTCCCCCTAGCACGCGCTTTTTTTTCTAATATCGTTGTTATATTTCCTAGTTTCCTTAATGTGCGCAGGTAAAATAACTGCATTAAAAATGTTTATTGTAGATACAAATGATAATTCGTTAACGTAATTGGCTCTCCAACTATTATGAATCCAGGTTCGATGTTCATTTCATAATATGACATCGTGAAGTGCAAATGCGAGCCCGTAGAAAAACCCGTCGTCCCCATGGTAGCAATTTGCTGCCCTCGTTCTACAATTTCGCCTACTTCGACCATATTCTGATCATTGTGAAAATAGACGCTAAAGAACCCTTCCCCATGATCAACAATGATGGTATTGCCCGTCAGGATCAAAGGCATTGCTAATACAACTTTCCCGCGGTTTGTTGCCATGATTTCCGTCCCAATTGGCGCTGCAATGTCTAGTCCAGAATGTCTTGATGATGTTGGCGCACCGTTTACATAGCGCGTCTGCCCAAATTCTGTCGTGAGTCGCCCGATGGCAGGTATCATAAATGGCTCAGAATAATACTTTTGCGGGGCTGACTTCTTCCGGACTGGTACGAAATATTGATCCATCTCTTGATATGCCGCTTGATTTCTTGTCGTTTCTTCTATCTTGCGATCAATCGTTAAATGCTGAATTCGATATTCATGTGCTATGATTTCAATCTCCTGGGAAAATTCAGTTCCGGTTTTTCGGTTTCCGTACTTAATTTCATATCGTCCTGGACTCGTACTATAATTCGTAGGTATATACCCTCTAACAATACCATTTCCATTAAACCACCGAAAGTCTTTATATAATGTTTGCTCTATATATAAATCCTCAGGTTGATTCGCAAAGTAAACAGATACCTCTAGAATATCCCCTTGAATGATACGGTCTTTCGAAAATATAAACTGCTCAATTGTCAACATCTGCTCTTCTTGGTAGGCAAAGAGTGCCGTATCTTCCAACGCATCATCATGTTTATTTTCTATAATTGGTACTTGATAATAAGACGTAACCATTGGATAATACAATACAGTGATGATAAGTGTAACGGCAACAAGTAAGAATATCTGAATTTTACCTTTGACCATTTACTTTATAGACCTCCATTTGTAAATTTCCCCAATCAATAGAATGCCCATTTGTTATGAGAATTACTAAATAAGAAAAACAGACTAGCGAACTGAACTGCACCCCAATTATTAGGTCTGTCTAACTTTTAGGGGTCACTTCAAACACTAGTCTGTTTTGTGAAGATTTCTATCTATTCCTTTTATTCTTTTCCTTGATCATTTTTCTAGCCTGCTTCATACCGCTTATCCCTTGAAACATAGTATTTATTTTCTCTCTTTCAATTTGTTTAGAATTGAGACCCCCGTATCGAATCTCTTTCTTAAGTTTATGGTAACTATGCAGTCGTTCGTTTGCTAGAGATCCCTCTAGAATCGCTTGTTGGATCGCACATCCTGGCTCACTATTATGCGTACAATTACGATATTTACATTGTAATGCAAGTTGGTCTATATCAGCGAATGACTTCGATATATCACTACTGACAATACCAAGTTCTCGCATACCCGGAGTATCAATAATCGCACCTCCCCCAGGTACTATAAATAACTCACGTCTTGTAGTAGTATGCCTGCCCTTATCGTCTTTTCTAGTTTCACTAGTAGCTATGCCATCATTTCCAAGCACACGATTAATCAGTGTTGATTTTCCAACGCCTGAAGAACCAATACAAGCAATTGTTTTTCCAGTTCCGATATACTTAAAAACAGACTGAAGTCCATCCTTTGATAAGTTGTTCGTAACTAAAATATCAACCCCAATTGCTATCGGTTGCAACTCTTGGATTTTCGCAGCTAGTTCTTCACATAAGTCTGACTTTGTTAGAATAATTACCGGGGTTGCCCCACTATCCCAAGTAATCGAAAGATACCGCTCCATCCTACGAAGATTCCAATCATTATTCATCGACATACACAGAAATAGGGTATCAATATTTGTAGCTACTACTTGTATGTCGTTTCTTGAGCCAGCTACCTTCCTGGAGAAGATACTTTTTCGAGTGAGGATATGATGAATTACTGTATTTCCGTTTACATCGTTTATGCCGTCAACCATAACAAAGTCACCCACGGCAGGATAATCCACTTGATTATTTATCTGGTAACGAAATTTTCCAGAAATTCTAGCAATGAATTCCCCGCGCTCTGTTACAACCTTATAGGAATCTTTATATTGTGCAGTTACTCTACCTACCAATAAATTGCTATAGTTCATGGCCTCTTGAGAAAGAGATTCTGTAAGGCCAATGCTTTTCATATTCACATTCATTCAATGGAGTCCTCCCAAAGTTAAATTGCCTTTTGGAGGTTACATGTAAGTTATTTTACACATACCTCCTTATTGGAAACAATCTCAGCAACATTTGTTTTATACATAAACATTTCCCCTTTTCGTTATGATACTGGTATTTTATCACGACTTAGATATTTTTACCATTGTGTTGACAATAGCTCGTCCATTAATATATGATAGTAATGTAAGTGATTACTTGCATGATGAAAATATACTTCTGTCGAGGTCCTATTATGAATGAAACTACAGAAAGAATCATCGATGCTGCTATTGAGCTAATTAAAGATAAGGGGTATGCAGGGGCTACCACGAAAGCAATTGCGAAGAAAGCAGGAGTAAATGAAGTAACAATTTTTCGCCATTTCGGAACTAAAAAAGGAATCCTCGAGGCTGCTGCTGAGCGCATTTCTTACGTGCCAGTTCTATCTATTATGATTCGTGATCAAATGACTTGGAATCTCGAACATGATCTTTCTATCATTGCCAGCTCCTACCAACATTTAGTTCAGTCTAAGAAAGACCTGATTCTTATCGCTTTTAAAGACGGGAATCTGAATGAAGATTTGAATGTAACGATTTCGAAAACACCCCTTCAGCTGAAAAAAGATCTGATGGAGTACTTCTCCGTTATGCAGAAAAAAGGCTTACTAATAGAATGTAACTTAGAAGCCCAAGCGATGAACTTCATCTGGCTAAACTTTGGGTATTTCATTCAGAAAGCCCGCTTACAGGATAATGTAACATCTATACCCACAGATGAGTTCATCAAACATAGTATTATGCTATTTGCTAGGGCATTAACGCCCTAGTTTATATGCTAAAGTTAAAGCAAGCAAGTACTTGCTTAAGGAGAGTGGAATTATGGATACGTTAAAAAAGTTTTTCAAATTGCCTTTAACTTACGTTGGTATAGTTTCGGCAATAGCATTTCAGTTAATCTTCTTCTCGGTATGGCTGACCGCATACGATGGAGTATCTGACCGAATGAATCAGCTCTCAATCACTATTATCAACGAAGACAAAACGGGAATTGGCAACGAAATCGAAAATATGCTTAATACACGGTTACCTTTTGAAGTCATTACGAAAGATCAGTTAGATGATGCATTATCTTCTATGAACTTACGAGAAACTCAAATGGTACTTCATATCCCTACTGATTTTAGCCAAATGGTACAATCGACTGGGACAGCAAGATTGAATTATTACATCAACCAAGCAACATCTACAGTGGCAAAACAAGCAATGGAATCTGTAGCACGTCAAGTATCCCAAGATATAAACACTCAGATTCAATGGAAAAAGCATGCAGCCTTTACTACGCAATTAGAAGTACAGCTAAAAAGTACATTGCCTTCTGAGCTACTTGCAATCCAAATAGCCGACTCAATCAAAAACCAATTATCTATCATTTCTGCACCTTCAGTCACCAGTCAAATAGAAAAAACTAACAACGTCGATGGGTTTGGAGCATCCATGGTTCCAATGATGATTGTACTTGCTTCTTTTGTTGGCGCAATGATTATGAGTATGCAAATTCATGAAGCATCATGTAGATTGATTGATAGTAGTAAATGGGCAATATTTTTTAGCCGACAAACTATTAATATCGCTGTTTCTATTGTGTTATCAATTATTACATTAACACTTATGGGCTTGTTCTCATTAGACATCAAGACATCAGTATTAACAGCATGGTCATTACAAACACTTGTATTTTTTGCATTTCTATCCTTATCTCAAATGTGGCTATATTTGTTTGGGAAGGCAGGTATGTTATTGAATATTCTATCCTTATCGATTCAGCTAGTAACTTCGGGGGTTGTAGTGCCTAGGGAGATGCTTTCTGATTTCTACTATCTAATCAGTTCTCTACTACCTGCAACCTATGCTGCTGATAGCTATTTCACAGTAATCTTTGGTGGTGGGCCTTTACAATCGAATATGACTATCTTGCTAGCAATGATACTTGTTACTCAGATTGTAGTCATGATTCGTGTATTTCTCCAAAGTGTATCAGTGATTGCTAACAAAACTGTATGTATTGATAATAACGAACTTAGTTAGCAATACATTAGATATCAATACATTTACATCAAACATTAAATGGGTGGCCTAGGCCACCCATTTTAAGTTTGATGTACTATATGTTAATGTACTATAATGGAGTAATTTGCTTTTTCCATTTCGATTGTTAGATTCTTTTCTGCAATCGTTGCTTTTATCCCTTTATACACTGGTACCTCATATACATCTTGTGGGATGTCGATTTCACCTTTATCCGTGATGATTTTTCCTTTGCCGTGTAGAATTACCTCTTGATTGGCTAAATAATAATCGGGATCAGGTCTTTCTATCGTTCGAGTTGAAATCCTTTCCAGTTCGAAGCGAACTTTATCGATATCCATCGTTTCATGCGTACCAATTTTCGATTCTCTCTTTTGAATTATTAAAGTACTGCCAGTATTCTGCTCTAACCATTTGGTAATATCACTTACTACTTGATTCATATTTTTCCTCTTAATGCTCTAAGAAGTCTAATATGATTACTATTTCTATTTCTCTTAGGAATATACATATCTGAAAAGTAAGTCTCTATCCATTACGCTGTAAATTTTCCATCATAACTTAACATGACTGCAGACTTAATCCCGTTTAGACTTGATATTTCATTTAATAATTGCGTCTCTTCGGATTTCACTCTCACTTCAAAAGTAATTTCATAATCTTGATTCGGCATGATTTCCAAGCCTCTTAGTTAAAAAGAAAAGAATATATCTAAAAACCCTTATAATATTTAATTAGCGCTTGCGTTCCTAAATCTCCTAATCCTTGTTCTTCTAACTCTTTGTACATTTTCAGTACTGTTTCTAGCACATCAAGCTGTATGTTGACAGTGGTTGCCTCTTCGGCTGCCACATCCATATCTTTAATAAAGTGTTTCAGGAAAAATCCTGGATTAAGGTCTCCGTTCAAGATTCGCGGAGCCATATTCGTCATCTGCCAACTACCAGCGGCGCCCTTACTGATACTGTCTAACATTGTTTGGACATCCAACCCGACGTTTCTCGCATAAGCCATTGCCTCGCATACACCAGCCACAGCGCCAGCGATTGCAATTTGGTTTGCCATTTTCGTGTGTTGCCCAGTACCGGCACCACCTTCGTAAATAATGTTTGTTCCAAGGCATGTAAAAATGTCATAACAAGCATCAAATGCCTCTCTGTCACCACCAACCATAATCGATAGTGTCGCGTTCTTCGCACCGATATCTCCGCCCGAAACAGGTGCATCTAATGCAAACAGATTATTCTTCTTCGCTTCTGCATAGATTTGCACAGACTGCTTAGGGCTTGTTGTTGTCATATCTATAATATAGGTTCCAGGATTGGCATTTGCTATAATCCCTGTTGCACTAAAATATACTTCCTCTACGTCTTTTGGATATCCTACAATCGTAATAATAGCATCTTGATTCTTAGAACAACTGGCTACGTCATCACACCAAATCGCGCCTTCCTCAATGACATCAAGGACTTTACTCTTTGTCCGAGTATAAATCGACACCTGATGTCCATGCTTCATTAAATTACGTACCATTGACTTTCCCATTACACCTACACCGATGAACCCGATTTTCTTCATGATATCTCCTCCACCAATATATTTTTTTGTTCATAGACCTCTATTAACTTACTTTTCTATTCCCCTCTTTACTAACTCTTCCATCTTCCTAATTTACTATTTCTTCCGTTTACTGTTCCACTAGATCTACCATTTACTAGACCCTATATTTAATATATATTTCTCCATGGGACATGATTTTCCTTTTATTATTTACTTGTTTTGCTCTATTTGTTCTATGGTGTCGCCTTTTTTCGTTCCATACAATCTGCTTTTCGATCCATACACGGACTGCGATGGCCATAAACCATGATGTCCCGATACAATATAACTGACAAGACACGCAACAAGGAAATATTCTATACCTTTCCCGTCAAACATCTCGATACTAAGAAAAAGAGCTGCAATAGGCGTATTCGCTCCAGCGCAAAAAGCAGCAATTAATCCTAATCCTGCTAAGAAAGACATCGGTAAATCTACAATAGTAGATAAAGTATTGCCTAAGGTCGCACCCATGAAGAATAACGGTATAGCCTCCCCACCGACAAATCCAGTTCCCAATGTAACTGCGGTGAATACTAACTTTGCTATAAACGCATAGGGTGGAACGTCTTCTTTAAATGACTGTTCCAGCATATCTAGACCACGTCCATTATAATCGTAGGAACCAATCAAAACTGTCAATGCAATAATGACCAGTCCTCCGACAAATGCACGTATCATATGATTTTTATTAAATAATTTTTCAGTATATTTCTGAATTCCATGTCGCAATTGGCAATACAGAAGACTTAATAATCCAAATAGGATTGAGACGGCAATTACTTTTGCGAAAGTCACAATGGATAGTTCCGGAATCGCTTGAATAATAAACTTTTCGTGCTCTACTCCCCATGCTTTCTCCGTCGTATAGTGTGCGACGAAACTAGCTACTACACAAGCAATGAACGCATTATACTTCATCTTCCCTAAGGTAACCATCTCCATTCCGAAGATAGCACCTGTAATTGGTGTACCAAAGGCTGCAGCAAAAGCCGCACTAATACCACTCATTAGCAGTATTTTCGTATCAATCGGATTAATCTTGAAAAATTGAATAATACCCTGAGAAACACTTCCGCCCATCTGAATTGCAGCACCTTCCCTACCTGTAGATCCTCCGAATAATACAGTGATGAATGTACCTATATAAACAATTGGACCCATTCTCCGTAATACCCTAGATTTTCCGTGGACGCCTTCTATGACTAAGTTGTTCCCTAATGCTGCATCGTTCCCAGATTCTTTACCATGATACATATACATATACCCAATCAGTATACCGCCAAGCGGTAAGAAATAAATAAGCCATGTGTTGGCTTCACGCGTTTCTCCAAGAAAGTCGTTTGTATTCAGTAGTACTGAAGTTACAGAACCGACAAGAATACCTATAGCAGTCGCCAAAATAACCCATGTTGATAAGATTGCTATGTAGTTTTTATACTTTTCTGTTGCTTTCGCAGTTTTAGCTGCCTCCAAAGAGTTGTCCTCATTTCAAATGATCTGGAATGTCTTTTCTATGAGCTTTTGTTTTAACTTCTTGAAATAGATTGTCTGTATCTTCAGTTTCATTAGTTACTATATTGACCGACTTAAACTCTTTCGCGCCTAGTCCGGTTTCCTGAATCATCGATAAGAGCATTTGAATATCGGCCTTTGTAGCAGGTTGCTTAGCTGGCATTAACATGTAACCAATCTGGCCATTTGACTCTATAGTTGCCCACTGCAAATCACTAATATTGGAAATCCCTTGTTGTCGAATACGAAGCTCTAACATATCGACCGTTAAGCGCATTTTCTTCAAATTTGCTTTGATAATCTTCCCATTTTCCACTACTGCGATTGATTTACCGTACATAAAGCTTTCCAGCTTATCGTATTTCAGAGCCATATACTCAAGAAAAATAAGGGTAAGTACCATCAAGAAAGTAATGATAAGTGTGATCCATATATTCCTATCACCCACTGGCTGTATAATGAGTGAGCCAACGGCAACCATCATAACCGTCTGTGCGACAGTCAGCTGGGAAATGGACTTCCTACCAGCTAAACGTAAAATCAACACACCACCTATGACAATTACGGCAGCTTTCCAAATAAAATTTAAGTCCAACGTTACACCCCCGAATGAAAACGCTATACAATTTATATTTACCAATTTTAGTATGTCAAAAAATACACATAACGATGCTACTACCTGAAATAAAAAAACCACTCACCTTGTTAAAAAGTGAATGGTAAAGCTGAATGAAGATTGTACTATGTAGGGTAGTCTTATGCCCTCTTCCTAATTTTAGTAACCACTAAACTAAGTAATAACAACGTACCACCGTAACCGACTAAAGGATATAAGTATTTCACAAGATTCGAAAATCCGAACTGACTTGCAACAAGTGCAACTATCGTCGTCACTATAACTAACAGTCTCCCCTTATTCGGTGACCTTTGAATATCAGTAATGCGGGACACAAATCCATATAAAGATCCTACAGCCGTCGTGTAAATGGCCGCAATTAATATCACCGCATAGACAATCACAACAATTGGGGATATCCCACTTGCAATATGCATCATAGGTACTTCTAACCCTGCAATCTCTGCCATGTTACCAGAAATGGCGAGGTAAATCATCACAGATCCAAGTCCTAATCCTAGACCTCCTAGAAACGCTCCATTTCTTATCGTATTCCGACTGTTTGCTCTCACCCCTAACGGACCTAACACAGCTATCGCAATAATAATATTATAAGAAACATAGAGAATAGCTGCTAAGAACCAATTCGTTATGAGTCCACTGTCTCCTGAAATTGTTGCAACTGCATGGATATCTGGTGGTGTATATAAAACAGAGTAAATACTTGTGCCTACAACTGTAACAAGTAGAAACGGCACGACAATACTGATGGAATTGATTACACCATTGATTCCTGTCAGTACAGTCACTGCAGTAATCACAGCCATCAAGATATTCCCTAACAAGCTCGAAATTTGAAACTGTTGCGTAAAAAGTGCCCCAGTTCCTGCAATCATCGCAGTTAACGCACCGAACAGGAAGAATATTATAACCCCGTCAATAATCGTTCCCAAAATCCTTCCCCCGGAGAATTGGATGATTTCTAGATGGGAGGTAGCATTTAATTTTCTTCCTATATCCATAATCATGTGTCCAAAGAATATAAACATAATAGTTACTAACACGATGCCTAGTAAACCAGCAATACCGAATCTGGCGAAAAACTGTAATACCTCCTGCCCTGTGGCAAAACCTGCCCCAACAATCGTGCCAATATATGTAGCCGCTACTTTAAACGTAGAAATACCTTTTTTTCTCACCAACTCACATCCTTCTTCTATAGCTTTAGAATTAACATAAAGCTATGTCGTTCACTTTTACACTTGTCTATCTATAGATATTATGGGAAAGAAGAAGGTATTCTATGAATATTAAACAGAACCGTTCTCTAAAGTATTGAGAGCGGTTCTGTAATCACATCATTAGATTGCTTGTTGTAGTGAATTCTTCAAATCTACATCTGCTGTACTAATCGGTTTTATGTTAAACGTGTCAACTAAGAATTGTAATACATTTGGCGATATAAACGCAGGTAAACTTGGTCCTAGGTACATCCCCTTAAATCCTAAGGATAATAATGCTAATAAATCTGCAACAGCTTTCTGTTCATACCATGACAATACAATAGTTAGCGGCAGAGCGTTCACGTTCGTTTCAAACGCATCAGAAAGAGCAGTAGCGATTCTTACCGCTGAGTATGCATCGTTACATTGACCAATATCCAGCAACCTTGGCAGCCCCGCTACAGTACCGAACTCCAGTTTATTGAATCTATACTTTCCACAAGCTAAAGTTAAAATCACACAGTCCTCGGGAACCTTTTCAGCAAATTCTGTATAGTAGTTTCGGCCAGGCCTTGCACCATCACATCCACCAATTACGAAGAAGTGTCGAATCTTACCGTCTTTGACAGCGTTGATAATTGTTTCAGCGTGGGATAAGGTCTCATGGTGACCAAAGCCGACTAGGATTTCTTTAGATTTCTCACTTTCTTCAAATCCACCTAGTTCTAACGCTTTATTGATAATCTCTGTAAAGTCTTTTGTATTGTCTTCTTTTAACTCGATTTTCTTAATACCGTCCCAACCTACAACGTTTGTCACATATATTCTATCTTTATATGTGTCTCTAGGCTTCATTAGACAGTTGGTCGTCATTAATATACAACCTGGGATACCATCAAACTCATGTTGCTGATTTTGCCAAGCAGAACCAAAGTTTCCGACTAAATGCTTAAACTTCTTTAGCTTTGGATATCCATGAGCTGGCAGCATTTCTCCATGAGTATAGATATTTATCCCTTTTCCTTCTGTTTGTTCAAGTAATAATTCAAGATCTCTCAGATCATGTCCCGAAACAATAATAAATGGACCCTTTTGGATGTTTACGTTTACAGCTTGCGGTGATGGATTTTCATATCTCGTAGTGTTTGCTTCATCTAGCACGCTCATGACTTCAACACTCATATCTCCTGCACGCATCGTCATCCGTATTAATTCTTCCATTGTGAGATTCTCATTCGTAATTGCTTCTAGTGCTAGGAAGTAGAACATATCTACTTGATCACTATGATGACCAATATATCGTGCTTGATGTCCATAAGCACTAATCCCTTTTAGTCCATAAAGAATTGTTGAGCGTAAGGAACGGATATCTTCGTCAATTGTCTGATCATACATGATACCAGCTTTGACAGCATCCCTTAACATCTGATCCTTCGTATGACTTAAGTTATATGTCGCCACTTCTGGATAATCGCCCTGCGGTGCTTTATTTCTCAATGCTTCTTTTATTGTTTGTGATTCCTGTAATATTTCCAAATGAAAATCTAAATCGAAGTTAACATTAGTTAAAGTTGTAAAAAGTGCATTTTCTACGAACTTTACGATTTCCTTATCCATGTGTTCGCCCTTCTCGATTAAAGGCTTTGCATAACAGGATATACCCTTTAACTGATGAATTAAAAGGTCTTGTAAATTAGATATTTCTGGTGTTTTTCCGCAAACTCCATGCTTCGTGCACCCTTTGCCGCCCATTGTCTGTTCACATTGATAGCAAAACATTGAATGTTCCAAATGAACCATCCTCCAATATATTTGGTATGTACCCAAATATTATTCCCGATTGAATGGAACATATGTAATGATTTCGTAACTACTAATTCAAGGCCGCACCCCTTAGAAAAACACCCCAATCTTTCTATAGATAATAATTATTTGTAAAGTAGGTGGTCCATTTATTATTAAATGGCTAGTTAACTTGATATTCATTGTTTTATATTTAGGAGTTACATTCTTCGGGTTTGGCCCTATTTTGTTAATAGATGGTTAACTTTTCAATATATTTGCAATCTCTTTGGGCTTTAATACCTTGCCATATGAAACTACTTTTTCATCAATTACTAATGCTGGAGTAGACATTACGCCATACGCCATTATGTCCTTGAAGTCAGTTACTTTTGTAATTTCAGCTTCCATGCCTATTTCTTTTAACGCTATCTCAGTATTTTCTTTTAAAGTCACACAATTTTTACAACCCGTACCTAAAATTTTTATTATCATATCAATTACCTCCAAAGTTATATTAGAAACCTAAGTAAAACATATATAAACCAATCAGCATAACCATAAACCCATTTAACCCTCACCTTCTATCATTAAACTTTCATTATATGAGCCAGTGTGCGATTGCATTAAAAAAGTATCCTACTAATATGATTGCAAAACCTGTAATACTAACAAAAACTACAATGAGTTTTGTTTTAATTACCTTTTTTAATAGAATCATCTCTGGCAGTGATAAAGCAGTAGTCGCCATCATAAAAGAGAGGGCCGTTCCTATCCCAACGCCTTTACTGATTAAAGCTTCTGCAATGGGAATTGTCCCTAACGCATTGGAGTATAATGGAATACCAAAGACTACAGCGATAATTACCGCAAAAGGGTTATCAGGGCCCGCGTATTTAGCCAATAAAGGCGCTGGGGCCCATCCGTGAATCAATGCCCCAATCCCTATACCAATTAATAAGAAAATCCATACTCTTCTAATAATCTCTTTTACGTTATCTAACGCAAATTGTGCTCTATCTTTATGTGTTAATTGTTCGATTTCTATTTCCCCTGATTTAATTTGATACACATATTCTTCAACTTCGTTTTCCAACTTCATCGAACCAATGAATATCCCTCCTAAAACTCCCACAACAATTCCGGTAACGAGATATACCAAAGCGATTTTCCATCCAAAAGACGCAATAAGAATCGCAAACGCTGCTTCATTAACAATCGGAGATGTGATGAGAAAAGAAAATGTCACTCCTAACGGTATTCGAGCTTCCACAAATCCAATAAAAATCGGTACCGATGAACAGGAGCAAAATGGCGTAACAATACCTAATAACGATGCCATAATATTTCCTTTAATACCGCTAAATCTTTCAAGAATCTTTTTAGTCCTTTCTGGTGGAAAATAGCTTCTAATATACGATATAGCAAAAATCATAACACCTAAAAGAATAATGATTTTAATCGTGTCATAGAAGAAAAAGTGAATACTCGAACCCAACCTAGTCTCTGTAGATATCGAAAGTATTTTCTCAACAAATAATGCTACTAGATAATCTAGCCACCCAAACATTGAATTCCTCTCCTAACTACTTTTCTAATAAGTCATTCATATCTATTACATTGATTTCAATAGTTCAACTTTGTCATATTATTATATAATTATATGTTCATGCGTTTATTATATTCTTGTAATTTTTACCTGTCAATCGATAAAAAAATAAAAAAAATGCGACCCAATAAAGAAAAGGTCGCATTTTATATTATGATTATGCCATTGGCTAATTTTAATAGTATTCTAATCCTGTCTCTTCGATTTTTTCTTGCCAAACCAGCTGTAATATCTCTAGTTCAACACTATAGTCAGTTTTTGACTCGTCTTCATCGTACTTTAATGTTTCCAGAATTTCTATTGAAAATCTTGATTCGCCATGTTGCTTCCAAGCATTTTGCAGGTCTTTATTAGGGTAACTTCCCATCTTTAATTGGAACTTCACACGATTGATTCTTGCTTTTAAGTCTTGACTGACTTCAAGCAAGCACTTATTATCAACATCAGATTTGATAATAAATATCCCCATATCTGTCTTCATTTGTTTGTATTGTTCTTTCAGTTCTTTCTTTCTGTCCATATCAATAACCCATTTCCTTTAAGATTCTTGATAGAGTGCTTAAGCGTTCTCCTATGAGCTCTCCATCTTCACTTAATGATTGGCTAAATAACTTAATATCTTCATTTATCTTTTCATTATCTGTGCATACGGCTACGGTCATAGCATCCCCCTGTAAGCCTACTCTGTCTACCACAGAGTTTTCCGTATTATACAGATTTTCAAAGCGATAAGCTTCTTGAAAGTGTTGTTTTGTTCGACAAACAAGTATGGCCAAATCTAATACACGGTGAAGGGGTAGCTCCTCCGATTGCCTTGACCATTTTCCTCCCGTATGTCTCCATACCTTGGCAGATATATCAATCTTCCCTCTGTCGTTCCATTGTGCTAATCCTAGTGAAATTCCCTTAGCTTCGGAATTGTAAGCGTTTCTACCATCAATATTTTCATAGTTCTCTGCAACTATGACAGGCTTGTGTTTCAATGTTGTAGGTATCTTCATTCTATGACCTCCGAAATATAATTTAGTAATTTAGTAATTTAGTAATTTAGTAATTTAGTAATTTAGTAATTTAGTAATTTAGTAATTTAGTAATTTAGTAATTTAGTAATTTGATTTTATGATGAATCGTACGTTTTGTCAAATAAAAAAACCTCTACCTTACGTAGAGGCTACTATTATTTACTGTTATTCGTCTATTTTTGCAATCTCTTGCGAACTATAGATATGCTTGCCCTTTATTTCTTCTATTGCTTTCTTATACATAGCCCGTGCCACTACCCGTCCATTCTTTCCAGACATCTGGCTGATACCCTACTGTTGCAAGCTTTCCATTTCTGACAATTGGCGTCTTATATAGCTTAGGGTTCTTAAAGAGAATTTCTTCCCTAACACTCGCTCCTGAAATGCGATCTAGATTCAACTTATTATAATCACTAGAGCTTTGATTAAATAAAGTGTTTAAGCCAAGGGCTGCCTTAACACTTGCAAATTCGCCTTTACTTAAGCCATATTTATACAAATCAACCAACTGATATGGCAATTTTCTTTCTTTAAAATAACGCTCTGCCTTTTTCGTATCAAAGCATTTTGCCGCTCCAAAAATTTGAATCCCCATTCCCTATTCTCCTCAAACACAGTAATTGAAAACTGATTATCTTGACTCATTTTTTGAAAATTGAAGAGCTTTTTTAATATCTTTTAGTATACTAGTTTTCCCATACATTAGTACTCCACCTCTGTAAACTCTAGCTCCAAAGATAGCCATAATAATAATTGTTGCTAATAAAATCCCTACACCTAGTAATGGCTCCCAAGCAGGAAGATTCAACATACCAACTCTCATGAACATAATCATAGGCGTAAAAAAAGGAATATAAGAAGTAATCGTTATAAATGTTTTGTCAGGTGCACCTAATCCAAACATGGCAATCATGAATCCAGCAACAATCAGTAGTGTCATAGGGGTAATTGTTTGTTGAACATCTTCGATTCTGCTCACTAAAGAACCTAACAATGCTGCTAGAGTGGCATATAAAAAGTAGCCGAGAATAAAGAAAACAAAAGCATAAACAATTGTTAGTACTGGTACATTATGAAAACCGAAAAAATCGAAAAATCCGCCCTCCATAGACGAAAGATTTCTTGTAATTGAATAATAACCTACACTTAGAAGTAGGATCATTTGTGTTAAACTTACGAGTCCTACACCAATTATTTTAGCAAACATATGTTTAATTGGTGATACACTAGATATGAGAATTTCCATAACTCGTGACGATTTTTCTGTAGCTACCTCCATTGCAATCATACTTGCATATAAAATGACCGCAAAATATATAACAAAAAGAAGGACATAGACTAGACCTCTAGCCTGATTTAGTTCTTCTACGGTTTTAGCATTTTCCTCTAAGGCAATCTGTTGGAATGAAACTGGTTCATAGAGAGTTTCCAATTGTTCCTGTGTGAGATTTATCTTAGAAGCTGCAAGCTGTGTCTTCATTTGCTGCAAACTATTTCTAAGTTCATTAGGGAGCATAACATTTGTTATCGTCATAGATGTATATGTTGCTTCTGGTAAGTTCTCAGAGTTGTTCGTTAAAATTAATAAGCCTTTCCACTTGCCTTCTTTTACTTCTTGTACAGCATTCTCCTGACCACCATTATAAGCTACTAAAAGAACATTTTCATTCGTTGTACTGATTACTTGTTTGAGAGAATCAAATAAGAGACCCGTATCGTCAATCACTGCAATCTTGTCCTGCTCTTTATCACTATTCACAAAGTCCATAATATGAGGAATACTTGTTAGACCAAGCATAATTGTCAATGTAATAATCGTAGTTATAATAAATTGCTTTGATTTAATCTTAGTTGAGTACGTATGCAATAAAATAATCCAAAAATTATTCAAAGGAATTACCTACTTTCTCAATAAAAATGTCGTTTAGAGAGGGTTCTTCTAATACGAACTTACGGATGAATCCCTTTCCAACAATATCTTGCAATATCTTTTCTGCTATATGTTCGCTGATGATCTGTAATTCAATACCTTCTGCTGTTACCCTTGCATTTGTAACACCTGAATAACCCTTTAGAAATTCCATTGGGAAATCCCCATGTATAATTAAATTCTTTTTGCCAAAAGAACGTTTGATATCTTTAAGTGCACCTTGTACAACTGGTCTTCCCTGATGCATAATACATAAATGCTCACACATTTCTTCCACATGATACATTTGATGACTAGAAAAAACGATGGTAGTTCCTTTCGCCTTCAAATCTAATACGGCTTCCTTTAGCATTTCCACATTCACTGGATCGAGCCCACTAAATGGTTCATCTAGAATCAGCAGTTTTGGTTTGTGTATGATAGCTGTAACTAGTTGTATTTTCTGTTGATTTCCCTTTGAGAGTTCTTCTACTTTTTTCTCTAAGTAGTCTGGCACCTTGAATCGCTCTAACCAGTATACCAACTCTTTTAAAGCATCTTGTTTTTGCATACCTCGTAATCGCGCTAAATAAATCACTTGTTCTTTCACCTTTAACTTCGGGTATAATCCCCTCTCCTCTGGAAGATATCCAATATAGGGACTCGTAGAATAATTGATTGGCTGATCATTCCAACTTATGGTTCCGCTAGTCGGATATAGCAACCCCAGAATCATTCGGAAAGTTGTTGTCTTTCCTGCACCGTTAGCTCCTAAGAAACCGAACATCTCTTTTTCTGGTATTGATATTGATAGTTGATCCACTGCTGTAAAGTCCTTAAATTTTTTTGTTACTTGTTCTAATTTTAATGTCATTTTTCTACCACCTCATATTTTATACAATTAACTCCGCAGTTTCAGGGTACTCAAAAGGTCAAATGGCAATTGAAATTTCTCATTATTTATAACTAATTCATAGATATCTTCCTCTTCATCAGAATTCTTTATATCTAGCATTTCCTTATGGATGTTTTCCATTTTTCTGTCCAATTGTGCGGCAGTATTTGCTGCCTCTTTTAATTCTTCTACTAAATACTGCGGTACTTCTTTGTTATACTTATAGTAAATTTTATGTTCTAAACTCGCCCAGAAATCCATTGCAATCGTTCGTATTTGGACTTCAACACAGACCATCTCTACACGATCGCTCATAAAGACTGGAACTTGTAATATTAAATGCAAACTTTGGTAACCATTTGGCTTTGGGCTCTTTATATAATCATTGCAATCGATTACGGTAATGTCCTTTTGACTTTGAAGCATGTTACTTAATTCATAAATATCAGAGATAAAGGAACACGTAATCCTGATTCCCGCTATGTCTTGGATGTTCTCTCTGATTGCGCTAAGGGTGAGCGGGTATCCTTTTCGATATATTTTCTGGACTATGCTTTCTGGAGACTTAAGACGCGATTTGACATGTTCAATTGGATTATATTCGTGTATGTAACTGAATTCTTGCTTCAATATATCAATCTTTGTATTTACTTCGTCTAATGCAAACTTGTAGGTCATCATAAATCTAGTTAATTCAGCTTTCAATACTCTCAAGTTTTTCATATCCACGGATTGAATATTCATGTTTATTCACTTTCTCCTCTTAACAAACTATTTATTATGTTCTATAAATAATTATAAGAAGGATATATGTATAGACTATGAATAGGTAATTAAATCTTTATAAACAAAACTTGGCATACACCAAGTCCTTAGGACGCAGGTGTATGCCTTAGTTGCCCGACGCAAATGAGTCTTGCGTCTTAAGTACCACAAAATGTTCGATAAGCTCCATACGATGCGTCTGGAAGTGAAGCGTAATGCTCTTGATCCACTGTATAAGCATATGGCTCTGATAGCACTTCGTTTAACTTCTCCATGACACCATAATCACTCAGCTCCACTGCCGCTTCTATTGCTTCTTCCACCCGATGATTCCGAGGTATGATTGCAGGATTGCTATTCTTCATTAACTGCAGAATCTCATCCTTTGATTGTTCTTGTCTACTTATCCGTGCCAGCCACATTTCATACCACTGCGTGAATTCATCATAACCAAATAAAACAAGTTCATTCACTTGATTCAACGTAAGCGCTCGGAAGGTATTCGTATAATCAGCACCGTACTTTTGCATCATGCTGAGTAGGCCTTCAATCAATTCCTTATCCGCTTCTTCATGATTGACAATCCCCAATTTCGCTTTCATTCCCGTTAGCCAAGCTTGTTCGAATTGTGGCGTAAACTGCGCAATAGCAGCTTTCGCAATTTCAATTGCTTGCTCGTGACTCTGATCGAGTAACGGAAGTAATGTACCCGCAAATCTTGCAAGGTTCCACGTAGCGATATTCGGCTGATTACGATACGCATATCGACCATAGGTGTCAATGGAACTAAATACAGTAGCGGGATCATAGGTATCCATAAAAGCACATGGCCCATAATCGATTGTCTCACCACAAATTGTCATATTATCTGTATTCATAACACCATGTATGAACCCTACTAATTGCCATTTCGCAATTAATTCTGCTTGGTGCTTAATTACTTCTTCGAGTAAATATAAGTACTGATTCTGACGACCTTCGAAATCAGGATAATGTCTCTGTAGTGTGTAATCTGCCAGCGACTGGAGTTCCTCTGATGTTCCAAAGCTAGCCGCGTATTCAAAGGTTCCAACGCGTATATGACTAGCCGCTACTCGCGTAAGAATAGCACCCGGTTGAAAAGTTTCACGTATTACTGTCTCCCCAGTCGTAACTACAGCCAGACTTCTAGTCGTGGGAATACCTAGGGCATGCATCGCCTCACTAATTATGTACTCACGCAGCATTGGTCCAAGACCCGCTCGTCCATCCCCACGGCGAGAATAGGGAGTTCTTCCTGGGCCTTTTAGTTGAATATCAAAACGCTCCCCTTTAGGAGTAATCTGTTCTCCTATCAGTATCGCTCGACCATCTCCAAGCATAGTAAAATGTCCAAACTGATGGCCAGCGTACGCTTGGGCAAGCGGTTCAGCACCTATAGGCATCTGATTCCCCGCCAGCACTTCTACACCTTCCTTACTTTTAAGGAATTCGTTGGCTATGCCCAGAGAATTTGCCAAATCCGAATTTAGAACAAACAGTTGCGGTGATTGGACAGGAGTTGGCCATACATTTGTATAAAATGTTTCTGGCAAACGAAGATAACTGTTGTCCAAACTCCATCCTGCATCTTCTCTAATTATTTGGTCTGTCATAAATAACACCCCTCAGATATGCCATACTTATAATTAAACTATACATTTTTAGTGTCTACTTGGGAAATTATCTTATTCTATTGCCGGATACTTGTTAAGATGCTATTTTATTTCTTTTTCGGAAGTGTTACTTTTAGAAATCCTTTTTCATAGCTAGTCTGAAGGTTATCTCCATCCGCATTGCCGATATAAAAAGTCCTGCTAAACTCGCTGTAATAACGCTCTTGACGAATAAAATTCTTCCTCTTATCTTCCATAAATTCTTCCCTTTTGCCATGAATGATTAAATGATGATTGACATATTCAACCGTAACTGAGTTCTCATCGATTCTTGGATATTGAACATTTACTACATAGGCAGAATCGGTTTCATCCATTTGTACAGACAATTGATTGGGATGACTCATTCGAAAAGGTGTAAGCCCGAACAATTACATCACCTCCTAAAGAACAATAATACGATAACAGTTAAAAATCCCATTATTAATATTATTCAATTCGGAGGATTCTTGTTCTACATTCTTAACGTATGCCAATTGAAATGTAACGACTGGAATATCACAAAACGTTGTTGTGCATATTATTACCGTCGTTAACAAACGATGATTTGCGAGTTCAAGTATAAAGGAGGTGCCTTTGATGGATCTTTTACGCGCGCATGATATAGCATCTTCGCCAAGCATGGTCGATGTTACGTATAATGGTGCACCTATCTACATCGAACAAGTCCATGATGAAAGTAATACAGTTACAGTTCACTTTCTCGACAAACCGGAAGAAAAGCATACTGTTTCTGTGACACATTTATTGGAGATATAAGAACTGGAAAAAGAACTGAAAATAGTACTCAAAAAAGCGACCCTCCATTGGGTCGCTTTTTTAAGTAATGATTATTCTTCAGGATAATTGAACTGCCAACCTATCCCGAATTTATCCGTTACAAAACCGTAGCATTTACTCCAGAAAGTCTCCTGAAGCTCCATAACAACCGTACCATCTGCTTTAAGTTTATCAAACATTGTCTTTATTTCATCTACGTCGTTACTTATTATAGTCAAGCTAATATTATTCCCAACGACAAATGGCATACCTGGCGGAACATCAGAAAACATGACTTTGCTACCTTTTATTTCCAGAAAAGTGTGCATCACGAAATTCTTTGTCTCTTCTGTTAGAGGAAATTCTCCATCTGTATGAACGTCCCCATAAAACATAATCTGCTGCTTCTCCGCTGCAAAAACGTCGGCGTAAAACTCTACAGCTTCGCGGCATTTACCATTAAAATTGACGTATGCTTGTACAGTCATTTGCTTCACTCCTTGAAATTGTTATTTTCCCAAAATCTATAAATTACTAAATCTTACTAACCTTTTTATATTATATACGAAACCCAAACTATAAAAACAGTTATATTCGCAGGGAAAATCCTGCGATTTCATTCAATTTCTCTTTTTTGTTTTCTATTACTAAAACAACAAGTAGTTGACCTGTGCTTAGCAAAAGGAGAAAATGTTTGTTATTAAACATCCTCTCCTTTTTAAGTGTTTCAATTCCCTGCACGGAAATTAGATGTTTGTTACACAGCCTGATATAGTCAAAGACCCAGCGACTACGTTGAAGTTTCAATTCCCTTAACGGAAATTAGATGTTTGTTACGATGGATGAGTTCGTTGCCGCAGTAGAGAAACACGCAGGGTTTCAATTCCCTGTACGGAAATTAGATTATTATTACGCAGAAAGAGTTGTTGATCTTCGAATTCTTCATGGTAAGTTTCAATTCACTAATCGGAAATTAGATTGTTATTACTGACGTTACAAGACAACATCAAAAGGCAGTTAGAATGTTTCAATTCCCTAATCGAAAATTAGATGTTTGTTACATAGCAAGAAGTATCTTTTTGTATCACGCCAACTATGGTTTCAATTCCCTTAACGGAAATTAGATGTTTGTTACGATCCTTTTGCTGGTGGACCAACAATCGATATCAGTGAGTTTCAATTCCCTTAACGGAAATTAGATGTTTGTTACATAAAGCAAAATGTTATCTCTGAGTCTCAATATAAGTTTCAATTCCCTTAACGGAAATTAGATGTTTATTACCAGGTAAGACTACTGCCCATTGTGTGAGACTGGCACTATTGTTTCAATTCCCTTAACGGAAATTAGATGTTTGTTACTTTAATAGATTCTCCCCCTCCTAATGATTACACGATGTTTCAATTCCCTTAACGGAAATTAGATGTTTGTTACATATAATCAAGAATTTCAATTAAATTAGACTGATCCGTGTTTCAATTCCCTTAACGGAAATTAGATGTTTGTTACGCCGACAGAACATATAGAGCAGCCAATAAAGAAAATGTTTCAATTCCCTTAACGGAAATTAGATGTTTGTTACTCAATAGAATATTTAGGAGCTTCACTATGGAATGGCTTAGGTTTCAATTCCCTTAACGGAAATTAGATGTTTGTTACTTTTCTTGTCGAAATCGTCCAGGTTATGTTCTGTTAGCTTGGTTTCAATTCCCTTAACGGAAATTAGATGTTTGTTACTCCAGAAGAAAATATGCACGCGGCAACAAAGCAGTTTGTGTTTCAATTCCCTTAACGGAAATTAGATGTTTGTTACTAAGAGTATCAAATACAAGAAAGGATGTTTAAATTAGTTTCAATTCCCTTAACGGAAATTAGATGTTTGTTACATGATAGAAGTTTTTTATGCCACTGGCTGCAGGCTATCGTTTCAATTCCCTTAACGGAAATTAGATGTTTGTTACGACAGAAAGAGATTTAGCAAATGCTATCGGCGAAACAGAGTTTCAATTCCCTTAACGGAAATTAGATGTTTGTTACTCAACGTGTACAGCTCGTGGATCGATCGATGTCCATGTTTCAATTCCCTTAACGGAAATTAGATGTTTGTTACATATTCAAGAAACTCAAGACACAGATGTTGAAGAAATGTTTCAATTCCCTTAACGGAAATTAGATGTTTGTTACCAAAGTCTGTGGGATTGGCTATTATAGATGTAGAAGTGTTTCAATTCCCTTAACGGAAATTAGATGTTTGTTACACTGCAGGAGATCCATTACGTGGAATCCTTGAAAAGTAGTTTCAATTCCCTTAACGGAAATTAGATGTTTGTTACTAAGAAAATCATTCTTATTATAATCAATACCTACATTTGTTTCAATTCCCTTAACGGAAATTAGATGTTTGTTACGGCGCAAACGGTGAAATAGCCGCCATAGTAGATATGTTTCAATTCCCTTAACGGAAATTAGATGTTTGTTACACGGTCATTCGTTCCGCTGTTAGTCTTAAGATTAAGTTTCAATTCCCTTAACGGAAATTAGATGTTTGTTACAGGATAAGGTTAAGGGCCCCTACATAGTTACAGAAAAGTTGTTTCAATTCCCTTAACGGAAATTAGATGTTTGTTACTTATATACAGTTGACTTGCAAGATATTAAAGTAACGTTTCAATTCCCTTAACGGAAATTAGATGTTTGTTACGAGGGTGGTTTTAGTTAAGATATGGATAATGATTGACCAGTTTCAATTCCCTTAACGGAAATTAGATGTTTGTTACGTTACTGACGGTACAGTGTGGATTCAAGCGCGGCATGTTGCGTTTCAATTCCCTTAACGGAAATTAGATGTTTGTTACCGATAGCTACGCTGGAAGAAATGAAAGCGCAGCGGGAGTTTCAATTCCCTTAACGGAAATTAGATGTTTGTTACGGCAGCAGAGAAACGTGCAAATGAAAAAAAGGAAGCGTTTCAATTCCCTTAACGGAAATTAGATGTTTGTTACTAATAGATAACAAGAGTGGCGCAAGTACATCTGTTACTGTTTCAATTCCCTTAACGGAAATTAGATGTTTGTTACCAAAAGCGATCAAGACACCGTACACAGACAAAAGGGTTTCAATTCCCTTAACGGAAATTAGATGTTTGTTACTGGCTACGGCTACCGCCGTGGTCGTTGGTGGTACTGTTTCAATTCCCTTAACGGAAATTAGATGTTTGTTACTGAAAGAACAAACGTGTGAAGTTGGTATGGATGAGTTTCAATTCCCTTAACGGAAATTAGATGTTTGTTACGGCAAATAAAACTGCACTGATGAGACTTGAATAGTGTTTCAATTCCCTTAACGGAAATTAGATGTTTGTTACTTTACCCTGATAAACCGTCTATGACATACCATATCAGTTTCAATTCCCTTAACGGAAATTAGATGTTTGTTACATGTAGTAACAGCCGTAAAGATTTATTGCTGAAATTGTTTCAATTCCCTTAACGGAAATTAGATGTTTGTTACCGCTTATGGTTTTTACCTTTGATAGCTATATTTTGACTGAATCTAATTCGAGAGCCTCATTAAGTGCTGTTTTCCAACCTCTTTAAGTTTCAAATAGTAACTTTAAATTGCTTGAATATCCAATGTTTCCAATGACCGAGCAACTCTTAGAAATTCCAGCCACCCGAACCTCTCGATATTTTGACTCTTTTAATGTTTTCTATGGTATATAATTCTACATTGATATCGAATCTCCTGTTAATAAACCAAATCAATATCACCAAACACTACAACATTCGTGCCTAGCCGCTCCAAATCACTCTTACAACTAGCGCACTGGGAATAGAATATGATGCTATCTTCCTTCTTCATCAATCGTTTCAGTCTATATTTCAAATTGACATACTCTTCTTTTGTTATGATTGCCTCAAAAACACTATACTGTACAGGTGTCGCATAATCCTTTAATGTCTTGAAGATTTTCGTTCTCCGTTTATCATCGCGAATGTCATATACAATTACTATATGTTTCATTACTAACGCACCTGATATGGAGTATATTCTGGCCACTCATTGGTCAGAACTTTAGCAAGAAAACGCACCTGTAGTTCTAACATTCTTCGATAAGTTACTTTATAATGAAATAGCGGATGGGTCGCCTCTTGGTTCATTCTCGTTTGGTATGCTTTAAAGAAATTTTTCCTTCCAGAATCCTTTAATTCACAACCTCCAATAGTTTCTACAAAATCATCTGGCTTTAGCATCTTCGTGTTTATGGCTGTTATTACGACGGAATCTGCTATTATTGGCCTGAACTCTTCCATAATATCAAGTGCCAATGCAGGTCTTCCGTATTTATCTGAGTGAAAAAAACCCAAATATGGATCAAGTCCTACGCGGATGATTGCCTCAATGACATCCTTGGTTAATAACGTGTAAGCAAAGCTTAATAAACAGTTAACTGGATCTTTCGGTGGTCTTCTATTCCGATTGACGAAGGCGAACCCTAAATCTTCTTTCAGCAACTTGTTGAAAACACTGTAATAATATTTCGCTGCAATCCCTTCAACGCCCATGATACTTGCAACGGAATCACAAGTTTTTAATTTTTTTAGACAAGCGTTCAACTCGTTAGCTACGTTATGAATATCGTTATCTTTAATCGTGCGATTATACCGTAATAGCGTAGTCCTAGAGTTATTGATTTTCCCCGTGACAAATGCTTTAGCAAATTGCAACGTATGTTTACAGTTGAGGTTTGCAGCATATTGAGCTTTTCTCAGAATGACGTTTTTGTTTAATGTTGGCTGTAACCACCCTTTGACCTTCCCTTTATCCAATACATAGCAGGAGACTCCTAAATCGCACATCGTTGCCAATAAAGATCCTGTCATTGCAGCTGGTTGCCCTAACACTACTTGATCAATAGCAGACAAGGGTATATCTTTTGTTTCCTCATTGATCTTCAGTTTAATTCTACCTTGCTCTTTTTTTAAATATGCCCCTGGGGTATCAATGTATAGGATTCTTCCTAAATCCATAGAAGGGGATGGTCTTCTTGGTGTTTTTTTCATATTGTCTTTGCCGTTAGTTTTCTGTATAAGTGCTTCTGTCTCCTCAGGCAGACAGCGGCTAATTAAACTGCAACCGATACAACGACTGTCATTCACTGGTTCAGGTATGATATTCTCATCAATCATTACCCTAGCATCTTCAACAGTTTGAAGTGCCAATTCTCTCAATTCTTCTGTGAAATCTACTGATATTCGTTGATTTGACTCAGAATAATAGATATATCCCCTATCAATACTCGTCCCAATATTTTCTTCAAGTAATAGAGCTTGCAAACAAAGCTGAACTCTATCATTTAACTGATTTTGGGCGATACCTTTTTTAAATTCAATCGGATATACTTCTTGTCCATTCTCTTCAATCGTATCCAAAACTCCTACTAAACCAAGATTATCCGATGTTAAATATACTTTTCGAGTTTGTATCCCAGTCGGTCTTACTTTTCTCTTAATTTCATCTCGTGCCTCTTCCTGCCATTTCCCTTCCAAAACATGATTGTTCCTCTCATCAGCCATCATAACTGTACGATAGTAGAAATTTCTTGGGCAATATAAGATTTCTGCGATGGATGAAATAGATAAATACTCAATCTCAACAGTTTGTTCCATGAAAAACAACCTCCATTCACTACTATATCTAATCCCAGTATTACCAATTTTCATACCGTTCATAAGTAGTTCTAAGGCTTATTAATCAGGCCAATTCTTAATTCTCTGTTCGGAAGTTAGATTTGTTGTTACTATACGGTGGAATGTCAAGAGAAGAAAGATCTGTAAGTTTCAATTCCTTGTTCGGAAATTAGATTGTTGTTACCTTGACCAAGACGAGGTTATCATAGAGTGGACTAAGGTGTTTCAATTCCCTGTACGGAAATTAGATTGTTGTTACTTAATATCAATAATACTATCATACAGTTTCATGAAAACGTTTCAATTCCCTGTACGGAAATTAGATTGTTGTTATGCCATTATTGTAAGGCCTCCTGATACTCATAATGGGTTTCAATTCCCTGTACGGAAATTAGATTGTTGTTACTGTAAATGAAATAAACAAAGGAAACATAACTATTGAGTTTCAATTCCCTGTACGGAAATTAGATTGTTGTTACATTAACAGTTTATCAAATACAGGTGACTTTACCGATGTTTCAATTCCCTGTACGGAAATTAGATTGTTGTTACAGAAACTTCATTCCGTTGAAAAACAAGATTTTATCGATGAAGTTTCAATTCCCTGTACGGAAATTAGATTGTTGTTACTGATCTTCAGACATTACAGGATAAAGCAGCTGAAGGTAAGTTTCAATTCCCTGTACGGAAATTAGATTGTTGTTACAATTTATGACGATAGGTTCACACAAGCGAGTTCACTTTTGTTTCAATTCCCTGTACGGAAATTAGATTGTTGTTACATAAGGAGCTTTACAATGTGAGCGTAGACGTATTATTGTTTCAATTCCCTGTACGGAAATTAGATTGTTGTTACCTGACAATTTGCAAGAGTAAATTCGGACTTCGTGTTTCAATTCCCTGTACGGAAATTAGATTGTTGTTACCCAATTGATTATGAGATTGCCAAAGAAAACGGAATATCGTTTCAATTCCCTGTACGGAAATTAGATTGTTGTTACCCCAACGGGCAGACCTCCCCCTAGCGTTGCATTGTTTATGTTTCAATTCCCTGTACGGAAATTAGATTGTTGTTACGTCGATGTAAATGCTGTAACAGCTGGAGTTCATATGTTTCAATTCCCTGTACGGAAATTAGATTGTTGTTACTTAAAAATCTTAATAACTTACCTGAATGCGAGGATAAGTTTCAATTCCCTGTACGGAAATTAGATTGTTGTTACCAAGAGGTCGAGGTATACAAGTTTAAGTTTGCCGGCGAGTTTCAATTCCCTGTACGGAAATTAGATTGTTGTTACGAAAACTTTAATCCATCTCGTGAAGTTACTGTTTATTCGTTTCAATTCCCTGTACGGAAATTAGATTGTTGTTACCGCATCAGAGTTTTTCCATTATCAGTTATGTGTTGTGTCGCTATAAATCGAGAGGCTCAGTTTTAAAAGTGGATTTGCGTACAAAGAAACTAGTTTGGTAATTCTAAAGCTTATTTTACATAGAATTCTAAACATCGAGCAACTTCTGAAAAAATTAGCCACCCTGAACCTCTCGAAAAAATAATTATTATGTGTAGCCTATCTACTTCTATACTTCTTCTAGACTATTTAGTAAATTTCCTTCTTACGTAAAGATTTGAGTAATAACGGATAATAGCAAACTAGTAAGGATTCCACTACATTGTCTAGAAACTTTTAAGCAAACTACTTCATCAATCGTACTTGTCCCATTCCCATTGTTGTTTTATAGCCTACTCCTGAAAAGGCAGCAAACTGAGACAACGAATTTACTGCCCATTTCATTACTTCTGCTGAATCGCTTGGTAGTGTATAGTTACATATCCCCTTAAAACCAATCAAGTTATAGTTTTTGAATGGAACCATAATCGTTTTCAACTCATACTTTGATACATTTATTTGAGAGAAATCTACAATTGGCAACTGAACTTCACTGAAATATTCCCATTTATCTTGCAAACTACCAAATACTAATTCGGGCTCTGGAAAAAGCAACGTTTTCCCACTACTACGAAAGCAAGTTGGGGCGGTAAATTCAATATTAATTCGCGAGTCCTGATATCCTGCCGCCATAAAATCATAATATGTTTCTTTACTTATCAATTCTTTTGCCTCTACTACTACGAAACCAGCACTTCCAATCACCAATAAATTCTTCTTTAGATATTCAAGCATATCAGGCAGACTATTAGTCAATCTTTCTGTCAAAGTCGCCAAAGTAAATGAGCAAATGCTTCCTTCTTCAATCTGTGCTACACCATCACGCCGCTGAAGCTTTCCAGCTAACGGTCCAATGCTAAATGGTTTGTACTGCATTTGATGAATCTCAGAAGCTAGCTCATTATCAATATTCTCTACCGCCTTAAAAAATAATCCGTGTAATTCTGCCCCTCCATGTCCTTTGATTATTCCTGATTCCTGGCAAAGTAATTGTATTGAGATTTTTTTTAGTTGCATGTAAGGAAATCCTCCAATTGCCAATTAAGTTGATACTATTTTGTTATATCTATTCCATAACTTCTTTTATGTTAACCAATCCATAAGGTAAAAATAGTACTTTATCAATAAATAATGCCCCTGCATTTTCTTCTAAACCTAGGATTGAGTGTTTCAGACCTTTGTATCCACCGATTATGATTAGGTTATTATTAGCTAGCGTATCTTTAAGCTTATTATTTATTCGAGTTAAATCGTTAAATTCTGGATTCATTTCTTGTAATTTATCTAGATATTCTAGCATTTTTTTTACTTTTATCTCGGTAGTATAAGAAATATTTTTAAGAAAAGAATTAATCGAAAAATCACTAGGGATTGATATTGTCAATTGTAGTTCAACATTAGGTTTTAACATTTCTATAGCAACATTTTCAAAAAATGGTTCCCACTTAACTTTTTTACGCTCCGTTTCGTTTTCCGTTTCGTTTTCCGTTTCGTTTTCCGTTTCGTTTTTTTTGGGCGATTTAATGTGGTTTGAAGCCAAAAAATCCCTATTAAGATATTGTACTTTATGTAAATTTCGAAGTTCAATACTAGTATTTTGAAGAGGAACATCATCGACAATAATTTTAGTTTCTCTATTATTTGAAGCATGTACCATAGCTCCCTTCAAAGAAGAACCTGGTATATAATAGTTGGTCTCTTTCGGCGAGTATTCTTCATATTGACCGTATTGATAAAATGGATAGATAATATTAGGAGTCTCATCATCTGGCCATTTATCATCAAGGTCTTGATATTCATAATCAACATTTTTGTAAAAGGCTTGGCTTTCCCTTGGCGATATAATTATATATGATTTTGTTTCTAATTTAATTTTATATTTTTTGTAATTATTCATAAACCAGTGCCCCCCTACTCTGCAATGGATATAAAAAGGAGTTGCCAAACACGATGGAATTCTTGTCAAATTTCGCTTCTATAGATTGAGTCAAATCATTAAGTTTATACTTATTGGTACAAGCTATGATACTACCAGAAGAAATAAAGCTCAGAAAATGATTGTCCTTCTCAATAATGTGCGTATCCCAACTCCCAACCATTTCAAAAGGTCTACGATCAGATGTGTATAGTTGCAAAACGGAATTATTATAGTCAATATGCTCTGGAATCATCATCCCTAGATTAAGATAGTGATTTGAATTATGATTGTTTACTTTTTCTGTTATTGCAGATTTGAAAGTAAATAAATTGAACCCCTGCGATGCCCTTTTTCCTAGTACTACTATTTCTTTTTTCTCTACTAATGAATACAGACAACTTAGAAACTTATCGACCAAATCCGCATAAATATTTTCGTAACATGGAATTCCGACAAAGAACTCATAATCTGTTATTACCTTGTGTTCTTTGCTTTTACTCGAATGAGGAATGAGAACATATTCATTTTTTGGCACTGAATACAGGTCATTCCCTATACCAGCCAACTGATAAACATCTTCTTTTATTCCCAGTCGAATTTGTTGACTTGAAACCTTGGATATATAGTCGAAATTAAAAACGTTGCTATCAATACTGCTGATATCTGACAGAAGGTTCCATTGGCATTTGCTAACAAAGTCTAGTTTCTTAATCTGCTTATAATACTCTTTCTTCCCATCACCTTGATATCGAGAAATCAAATAGTTTTTAGGCGTCGGGATATAATTTTCTGGTAACATATCTGAAATCATTAGAGTTATCTGCTTTTGTTTAACAGCCTTTACAAACATCTGTCCTTTTTCATGCCCATATTGATCAGAAAACAAGTACATTAGACAGCCAAATATTTTTTGTGAATCAGGCAACTGTGTCATTTGTCCATTTAATTTCATTTGTATTTTATGTATCTCCATAAGAGCTTCAGCCCTCCTTATAATTAGCCTTGATCTTGAAAATCTATTATTATTTTCCCATAGCCTCTACTTTTTGAGTTCCCAATTCTATAAATTCCTTCGTTAAATTTAGTTAAACTAGACTTTACAAAATCACGAACTATTTTTAAGCTTTGTTCATTACTAAAATTATAGAAATCGATTTCCCCTGCAAATGTAATACCCTTTATAACAGACTTATATGTTCTCGGGTTTGAACTAACCGTTGATTTCTCTTTATCTTCCGTTATAGAATTCTTACTATCTATAGAAAAGCACTGTTCTGATTGAAGTGAATGGTTCATTACATGAAAGTCAGAAAAAATTAGCTTTGGTGACCGATTGACTCCTTCGATACCAAATAAATATTCTAACGATATTCGCTCTTTTGTATTTAGAAATTGTTGCAATGCTTTGTCTAACTTCACCTTGTCATCCATACGATGTAATAATGTTATCTTTTCTTCTTCTGTTTTAAAATAATCTTCGTATATTTGAACTATATATTTGTTAGAGTTATCCTGTATTGTAATCATGTCTTTAATCATAGCCCTAAAAGCACCTTTGAATGATGATGCTGGTATATATGGTTTGCCCTCATTGTCTAAAACAGTGCACTGATCAATTCCGCCAATCTCAAAAGTCGAGGGTGCACCACCAATAAAAAGATTCGAGTCCGTAGTTATAATTATTTTTAAAGGATTTCGTTTCACTTGATTACCCCGCCTTTTTTATTTTTTTGTTGATGGTTTTTGTTACCTGTTCGTTTATTATCTTTGTCTTTTTCTTTTTCGAAAGCATCTTTGTAAATATTTTTAAAGGCAATTAAGGCATTATCGTAGTTATAAAAGTTTATCAAAGAATCTATGAAATCCTCATCCCAATATTTTTGTTCGGAATTATCTGACGCCTTTTTCTCAAAAACTGTCGAATTAAAATCTTTATAGTAGACAGGTTTTTCTTTACTATCTGTTTTCTGGTCTTCACGCAACTTTGTATGTTTTAGTATGGCAACAGTTCGTTCTATAGATTGTAAATTTTTATATTTCTTTAATTTGAATAACATTGATGAAGTAAGTTTTACTTTGCAGTATATTTCAATCCGTCCACTATGCTTTTTTCTTTCTATAAAAAGTTTTCCGTAGGGGTTTCTATTAATAATATGATCATATAAATAGCGAAGCGGTTTAGTATATACGAGGCTTTTGATCTTTAAAAGCTTCCAATAATCATTATTAAACTCTATCTCCGTTAATTCCTCATTAAAAGTGGCTTTAAATCGCTCATCAGAAAAAAACATTAATAGTCGAAGCTTTTTTTCAAACCAGTATTTAGTGTTCTCGTTAAGAGTAATTTCTAGTGAAGGTCTAGAATTACTTGATACATTTGTTAATAGAAAATCTATCAATAGTTTTTTTAACACCAATTCGGGCTTGGACTTTTGCCTGTCACCGATATACTCAGGAGTTAGATGGTACAATACTGAATTGATATACGCTATATTGTTCCCTTTGATGGTTGTGTCCGTGATTCTGTCTAGCAGCTTATGAAAGTAGCTTGGGGTTCCTAAACTATCACAGCCCTTTAATCGAATATAGTTTAATAGTTTTACTTCGTTATACAGTTTGCTCCAGCCAATTTTTGATCCCTTCCCCTTAAACTCTTCATATGATGCAAAGAACGTATTATTTATGCATATTCCTACTTTAATAATTCCTGGCTCTTTATTCTTTTTCGCTATATTCAACTGATTTTCTACACGTTCATAATAATAACGTATTGGTTGTTTATTATATGATATATCTATCCCTACACTCATTGAGAGCTTTTTATCGCTATCAATCTCTTGTTCAATTTTTATATTCATTTCATTTAGCATTGTCTTCAGTAAGTTGACTGCCGTGAAAATATGATTGACATTAACAGCAAAAAAAATGTCGTCTCCTGCAACATAGAATGGAAACATCTTGAAATTTTTCACTTTCATTTTTTCATAATAATGGTGGAGCTTATCTAGAGATATAAAATCCGATAAAATTTGACTTAGCTTGTCATAGGAGCTTGCATTATCTATCCTTTTAAACAGATCACCTACTCCATCCAAATCCGCCTTAATAACTGCAATTCTGTATTGTTCATTTTTTCTCCCATCTTGCTGATTCTCCTGGTATACGTCTGGCAGCAGATCATCAATATTTTTAGCAAAAATGTATTCATTCACTGTAGAGGCTTCCTTAGCTTCCTCTTTATGAAACCCTATTTTAATGCAGCTTTTAGGAATATATGTTGCTTCTGGAAAGCGGAATAAAATTTCCTTATTCGCTTCTATAATACTGTTCCTACTTTTTGGGTCTTCTAATTTTTGCTTGCAAGTTCGAATATTAGCTAATTTATCAAAAGAATCTTCAATAATCACATATTTCAGTTCAACCTGACCAGCAAATAGATGGTAATAATCACGGTATAGCTCATTTAGTTTTTGAATCACTATCTCTTTTAAGAGTACTGTTTTAAAAATTACTTTTCCAGGTATACTTAGTAAAATCTTACTCTGGTTTTCGTGCTTTCCCTCTATATAAAACTTCTTTTGCACAGCTTCCATAAATAATTGAGAAATCTCTCTAGATGAGTTGCAAATAGTTTTCAGTGTATCTTCTTCTTTTTGTTTCTCTTGCTCGTGTGCTCTTATAGCGTGATAGAGAAAATTTTGAATTTTATCGATTGTAATAGCTACAATTAAACTTCTCATAGCTTTCCTCCTTTAACCTTCTAATTCCAAGTGATCATTGAACATTTTTACGTACGCCTGATGTGGAAATAGCAATGGGTTATTAATCAACATGAGCATTTGATTTAACTGAAAAATGAGCGAAAGAATAGATATCTCTTCTTTCTCGCTTTTCTCATTTTTGCTACTAAAGACTTTATAGTTATTAAATGAAATATCAAGATCTTCATTAGATTTAATAACATTGTCAATTGTGCCATTATGATTTAATCTCTTATATGCTTGTGCTAAAGTGTTAATATCATCATTTATTGAAACTTGTAATCTTAGCTTATTTGTTCCTTGTTCTCCCGTTGTAATAGAAGTTGTGGAAATTGTAAAGTCAAATATTTTTTTTAAATTATGTGTATCTGTCCATTTCTCATTTAAATGACATAAAATTTTTATTGGTCTTGTTGATGTTTGAGTCTGCTTATATTTCTCTTCAATTTTAGTAGTTTCATCACTTTTAATAATGCTTTCAGATTTATTTATAGCGATATAGCTATGCATTCTAGCTATTGAGTTAAAACAAGTTTTAAGTTTGTCAATTCTATAAATCCAATCACTAATTCCTTCTGGGCCAAGACTATTACTCTTGCACTGAATTACTACCGCTACAGCTTCTATCGGAATAAATTTCATTTCTCCATAGTTAAAAATATATGGGGTATATTGTTCATCAAAAATAGCTAAGTCCACTTCCTTCGATACACTACCTTCAGAATCAATAATAAAAACAGATTGTTCTATAGAAAATTTTTTAGGAACAATTTGTTCAAATAATGATTTCCAGATTTTTTCTCGGAAACTGCCAATAACAGTTGGATGTTCACATTGCAAATGCAATTGGTTTGCAATAACGCTCTCTAATTCTTGATAATTTTTTGCTATTAAATTAATCAATTTAATATCGCCCATAATTTACCCCCTAGTTTTAAGAAAGTATCGAGAATAAAAAACAATAACAAACTTCTATTCCTACCACACTTCGACAAATTCCCCATATCTCCTCGTTCGAATATTGTCGCAATTTGTCGAAACAGTAAATATTTACATACCCATGCATTTTCAAATAAAAAAAACAACCTTCTCAAATTACCTTACATTGAGAAAGTTGCCTATTATAATCGACTACTATAATAATTCACATATTCTATCCGCGCTTATTCAAGTGCAGCTAAATCAATTCATTTTCAGAAAAACTTGGACAGGAATCGTATGGAAAGTAATCATGAGACGTAATTAGTCTATCTTTCAGACATTTCCGTATAATTCTTTTCCGTTACGATACTCACATAAGCAGGTCTCATGATTTTGTCGACATTGATTAGTTCCTCTAAACGGTGGGCGCTCCAGCCAACGATTCTTGCCATTGCAAAAATAGGCGTATAGAGCTCCAACGGTATATCTAGCATGCTGTATACAAACCCGCTATAGAAGTCGACGTTTGCACTAACACCTTTATAAATGCGGCGCTCTTTCGCGATTACTTCTGGTGCAAGTCTCTCAATCATCGAATATAATTCGAAGTCTGCTCTTCTGCCTTTTTCATCTGCCAGCTTTTCAACAAATCCTTTAAAGACTGTTGCTCGTGGATCGGATATGGAATAGATGGCGTGTCCCATTCCATAGATTAAACCACGGTTATCAAAGGCTTGCTTGTTAAGGATTTTAACTAAATAGCGTTCTACCTCAGCTTCATCTTTAGTATCAGCAACATTCGCCTCTAAGTCGTTCATCATCTCTACTACCTTAATATTGGCACCACCATGCTTAGGTCCCTTTAAGGAAGATAGGGCAGCAGCGATTGCTGAGTAGGTATCAGAGCCCGACGATGAAACGACTCTTGTAGTAAATGTAGAGTTATTCCCTCCACCATGCTCCATATGAAGTAGCAAAGCAATGTCTAATACACTTGCCTCAAGGTCTGTATATACCTTATCAGGTCTTAACATTCTTAAAATATTCTCGGCTGTTGAAAGGTTCTCTTCTGGTCGATGGATATAGAAGCTATCGTCACGCTCATAATGATTAAATGCGTGATAACCGTATACAGACATCATCGGGAACGTAGCAATCAGGGTTAAGCATTGTTTTAAAACATTATCTAAAGATAAATCTGACACATTATCATCATAGGAAGCTAATGTCAGTACACTTTTTGTCAAAGAATTCATAATATCCTTACTTGGAGCCTTCATAATTACGTCTTTGACAAAGTTTTTCGGAAGATTCCTGCAACTAGCAAGGATAACTTCAAATTCCTTGAGTTGCTCTTCATTAGGCAGGGATCCAAATAATAGTAAATACGTTGCTTCCTCAAACCCTTGACGTTTGTTATTGATTGCACCATTTACTAAATCTATCACATTGTAGCCGCGGTAAAATAGTTTACCCTCACTTGGTACACTTTCCCCATTCACCACATCATGAGAATGGATTGCTGAGATATTGGTAATTCCAGCAAGTACACCCTTCCCATTTTTGTCTCGCAGACCACGCTTTACCCCATATTCGTCATATAAATTAGTGTCAATAAAATTCTTTTCTACACATACTTTACTGTACTGTTCTGTGAAGTTATCAAGATCGTATCTACCATTCTTCATAAAATACCTCCATTAGCTATTCTTAATTTTCAATATCTATTCTTCATTTTCAATTGCCTCATTAATGTTCTTAGAAAGTTTTTTAGCGACAATAGCCATGAGTTTTCTCTCTTCTAATGAAATATCTTTAAATATAATCATTAGTAAATTCTTACGCATCTCTTTAGCTTCTTCTAGTAATGGTTTGGCGTAATCAGATATTTTCAAGTGAACACAACGTCTATCCATAGAATCATGATTTGAATGCAAATATCCCTTTGTGATTAAAGAAGTGATTGCTTTTGATACATGGGATTTCGCAAAAAACTTCAAATCGACAATATCTTTTGCTGTATCATATTGCTTGTTATTTTCTAAGAAAAGTAATATTTCAATTTCAAGCTTTGTTAGACCATACTTCTCTGATATTTGATGGCATTTTTTCTCGTACAATTTTTTGAATTGCTGACCACTAAAGAGAAGCTCTAGCGTATTATTCATCCATTGATACCTCTAGTCTGTATAGTTCATTTGAAAAAGTTCGTTTTTGAATTGTTCGATTTGAAACTGTTCTGTATAGAACTAATTTTGAAGTAAAAAAAAGAATATGTCAAGCTAATTTAACATATTCTTTATTCCCGTTTATATGACTTATACGTTACTATTTTAGGAAATGGTCATTTTGTTCATATGTGACTTTCTACTCTCGTTACTGGTATCCAAATTTCGCTCTTATAGTCAGGCAAGGTCGTGTCTTTGCTCTCATTCCACAAAATCTCAGGTCCTTCTACTATTTCATAACTAGAGGACGGAAACCATTCGGAGTAGATTCGACCCCAGATATTTTGTAACGTTTCTGGAAAAGGACCAACTGCTTCAAACACTGCCCATTTGGAAGCAGCCACTTCTAATTTTTCTAAACCATCAGGACATATATTCGTCGTTGCTACCCCAATATAGTGATCTAACTCGCCTTTTTCCTCCATTCTCCCTTCAGAGAAATTTACGGAAGCACTTATTAGACCCTTTGGCTCAATGTTTGATAGTTCTTTGAGTTTTGTAATCATTTCCATGTTTAAGCTTTGCCACATTGCTGCAATTTCTGGATTCACACCATTAAAGACGATTGGTACTCTTTTTTTCAATCCAACAATTTGAAATGCTTCTTTTTCAACAATTCGGTAATTCATTTCATTCCCACCTTCTATGGTTAGTTGGAAGGTCATTTGGGGATATGCTTTTAATAGATGCTGATTCTTCCTAGCTTCTGATGGTGTTACACCATGCATATTTTGAAAAGCCCTGGTAAACGAATCTGCAGAACCATAACCATATTTCATCGCAACATCAATGACCCGTAACTTGCTCCCTATAAGGTCAAATCCTGCTAATGTTAATCTTCTCCTGCGTATATATTCACTAAGACTGACACCTGCAAGGAAAGAGAACATCCTTTGAAAATGATATTCGGAACAATATGCGATTCTCGCAACCTTCTTGTAATCTATATCCTCCAAGAGATTCTGTTCCAAGTAATATAGTGCTTCATTCATCTTTTTGAGCGTATTCAAAATGACACCTCCTATTACCGTTAAGAATAGCAAACACCAATCGATTGCATCCGACTTTTTCAGCACGTATTATGGCGTTTTGGCACCGCCTAAATTCCTCAGCATATGATATTACCAACCCACGAAAAGGAGTGCTGAACACGAAATGTATCATAATGGTTACCCTTATTGGGGATGTTCACCAAGACCACAAGGGGGATGTATCCCTATAAGAGACTATGGTCCACATCCTTTTGTAGTCAATATCGAAGGTGCTACGAAACAAAATACGACATTCCGTACCGCTTTATGGACAGGAGAATATTTGCAACTTACGTTAATGAGTATTGAGGTCGGAGACGATATAGGTCTAGAAATCCACACGGATCATGACCAATTCATTCGTATTGAAGAAGGCCAAGGTCTTGTCATGATGGGCGATAGTAAAGATCGATTAGATTTCCAGGCGAACGTCTATGAAGACTATGCAATATTTATTCCTGCAGGCAAATGGCACAACCTAATTAATACAGGCTGTACGCCACTCAAATTGTATTCTATTTATGCACCACCAGAGCATCCACACGGTACAGTTCACAATACCAAACAGGATGCTGAGCGGGCACACGGTTATTAGGCAATAGAATTATACAGAAAACTTGGTATTCGCCAAGCCTCTGGCGAAGAGAATGCCTTAGTTGCACTTATGTACATCAGATAAAATTTATAAATTCTGATGTACATAAGGTCTTTTAAAACAGCTCTAATGAATCGATTAGAGCTGTTTTTCCCCTGCCTTCACTAACGTTTTACTCCCTACCAACATGAAGCCTTGCAAAAATAAAAGAATTCCAGAACCAATTAACAACCATTCGATTTTCAAAACATCCGCTAATGGTCCAAACACAAGCATTCCCAAAGGCATCATCGAGGTAGAAATCATTCCTAGAACTCCAAAGACCCTCCCTAGATACTCCTCTTCCACTTTTTCTTGTAAAAGTACTGTTGAAGGGGTGTTAAATAAAGGGATCGCTACCCCTATAATGCTCATGAATAACAAATAGATCCAAAAGTTCGGAATGATCCCCAAAGCAAATGTACATAGACCAAATATCATACAGCCTAATGTCATGGTGTGTATTTTATTCTTAAAGCCTCCCCAAAAAGCCATCACGAATCCACCTAGCATCATCCCAATGGAAAAAGCAATTTCTATAGCCGTTAATCGCCAAACATCACTACCAAAACTGCGTGTAACCTGAAGAGGAGTTAAAAAAGCTGCCGGTGCAATGAGCACAAAGAAGACAGCGAAAAAGACAAAAAACTTCTTCAAAAAAGCATGCTGACGAATATAATTAATCCCTAGTTGTAAATCTTTAAAGTAACTGGTTGTTTGCTCTTGCAGGGCTTTTGCATGCACTGGAATTTTCAGAAGGAATAGTAACGTAAAAATCGCAATTACTGCTGTAATCACATCAATGAAGAAAATAGCCTCTAATGTAGCAATGCTCAGAAGAACGGCACTAGCCATTGGAGCTAGAAGATTGACGATCGCATGAATACTCCCATTGATTCCATTCACTTTTGTAAGATTGTCGGCTGGAACTATCTGTGGAAGTATGGCTCCCACCGCTGGTGTCTGGATGCCAGTCCCGACCGCCCGAATCGATGCCATCAGAAATAAAAGCCACGTAGTTCCATATCCCAAAAGAAAAACAATCGCCAGAATCAGTGTTGCCGTTGCAATCAGCGCATCCGCCATAATGATGAGGTTCTTGCGATTATAACGATCTGCCCATACCCCCGCAATCGGAGATAAAAAAAACGTAGGAAGAAACCCACATATAATATACATCGTCATCATTAATCCCGACTCAGTTGTTAACGTAATATACCATAAGATAGAAAACTGCACTAAAGCAGAGCCAAAAAGCGATATCGTTTGACTTGATAAAAATAGAATAGTATTCTTTTGCCAATTCGAATAACTATCATTTACTTGTTCGTTTGTTTGCATACTGATTTCACGTCCTTACTTATCATCACATAAAGAAGACTTGTGTAGTGTCGAAGATGATTATATCAAAACATAAACTGAGAATAAATGCCACTGTTACGGATACACTAAGAAATATTTTTCAAGTAGATTTCAAAATACATTAAACAGATTTATGGAGGCTATAGTATGGAAACCTTTCAATTAGCAGACAAGATGGTCTTCTCAGACAAATCCTTAACGAAAAAGATTATTTATAGCGATAACAGTATCTTAGTTTTCGTTCTCAACTTTAAGCCTGGACAGGTATTACCTCCTCATACTCATCCAGGGATGGTTACAATTGTTCAAATCCTACAAGGGACTGCAATATTTACAGTAGACGGAAAGGATACTCAACTTACTTCGGGACAGGGACTCATCTGTCAGGAGAAAGAAATGCTGAGTTTACAGAATAGTGGAGATGAAGATCTTTCCCTTTATGTAACTCTTTCACCAGGACCTGAGAATAAGATATTCGCTGAGGAAATCTAGAGCACATCTAAAAGAGCCTAATCAATCAAATGATAGGCTCTTTATTCTATATTTCTTATCTATTTATCCTTCTTCTTATCCGTTGGAACAAAGTTTAGAATTTCCTGTGTCTCAAAACTGTCGATCAGTCTATCTTGCCAATCATAATAGTTAAGCCTTTCTTCTAGCTTTTTAAGATCACCCATGGCACTCTCACGGATTTCTTCTGAAGTATTAGGATCATCAATGAGTTGTTTTAGTTTGGCAATGGATTTCTCCATCGTACTGCTATTCATCATAATAGCTGCTCGCCATTTAATTGTGAAGTAATCAAAAAAGCACTGATACCAATCTTCTTTGATTGTATATAAATCCTTCCTTTCCCCTTTTACCCAAACCTTTTCCACCATATTTAAATCAAGTAAGCTTCTAACCGAAACACTCATACTTGTTTTACTCATACCAAGCTCTTCTTTCATTTCATCAAGCGTAAGCGGCTTATTGGCAAAAAACAGTAGACCATATAACCTTCCAGCAGATTGAGTGATTCCATATAGGTTCATGTTTTGAGCAAGTGCCTCTATAACCATAGCTCTAGACTTTTCTAATATTTTAATATCATTCAATGATTTCACATCCTATAAATTATTAATACTATTTAGTTCTAGCCTACATATTCACGAAAGAAATGTAAAGTGCTCTTTTATAGCATAATCGGGAGTATATAAGAGTATTTATAAGTAATCTTCCTGGATATTACGTACAGTTATAACTGTACGTAATATATAAACGATAAACACGGTATACAAAGTTTGAACTATATCAAACAAACGGACTATAATTAATGAGGTCATAGTGGCCAAATTAAAGAGGTGAAAAAATGATAACAAATATAAAAATTAAAGTCAGTGATGTGACCAAGATTTTTGGTAAATCCTCAAAAAGGGCTTTGCAGTTAATAAAAGAAGGAAAGTCAAAGGATCAAATATTAAAAGAAACGGGATCAACAGTTGGTGTCAATCGTGCATCCTTTGAAGTCAAGTCAGGCGAAATTTTCGTTATTATGGGTTTATCCGGTAGTGGCAAGTCTACCCTAGTCCGATTGCTAAATCGTCTGATTGAACCAACGTTAGGCCAAATCCATATCGATGGTAAAGATGTAGTGAAGATGAGTAAGGAAGAACTTAGGGAAGTAAGAAGAAAGAAAATAAGTATGGTCTTTCAAAAGTTTGCATTGTTCCCTCATAGGACAGTGCTAGAAAACACTGAATATGGTTTAGAAATTCAGTGTATTGAAAAGTCCAATCGACACAAAAAAGCAATGGAAGCCTTACACTTAGTAGGACTTAATGGTTATGAAAACCAGTACCCTAGTCAGCTTAGTGGTGGAATGCAGCAACGTGTAGGACTTGCGAGAGCTCTAGCAAATAATCCAGATATTCTTCTAATGGATGAAGCATTTAGCGCATTAGATCCTTTAATTCGAAAAGATATGCAGAATGAGTTGCTAGAATTACAATCTACTATGGAGAAAACAATCGTCTTTATCACCCATGATTTAGATGAAGCACTTCGTATTGGAGACAGAATTGCACTAATGAAAGATGGTAATATCGTACAAATCGGAACACCTGAAGAAATATTGATGAGTCCTTCGAATGAGTATGTTGAGCGATTCGTAGAGGACGTAGATCTTGCGAAAGTATTAACCGCGCAACACGTTATGAAGCGTGCAGAGACCGTTCAAGTTGATAAAGGTCCTCGCGTCGCACTTAAGTTAATGAAGGATTTAGGAATCTCATCAATTTACGTCGTGGATAAACAGCAAACTCTACTCGGGGCAATTACCGCAAAAGATGCTTCGAAAGCAGCGGAGGAAAACCAATCATTAACAGCCATACTAGATAAAGATATAAATGTAGTTGGAACAGACACAATCTTAATCGATTTATTTGATAAAGTATCATCGTCCAGCATCCCCGTGGCAGTTACGGATGGAAAAGGGCGCTTAAAAGGAATTCTAATCAAAGGGGCTGTTATTGGGGCTCTTGCTGGTAACGAGCAATATATCAATGCGGTTGCTAGTTCCCAGGTAACAGAATCTAAGGAGGTGATGTAAGATGAACGGTATTTTACCGAAGCTTCCTTTAGCAAAATGGATTGATAGTTTAGTAGACTGGATGACCGCTACCTTTGGCGGAATATTTGATAGCATATCTGATGGGGTTGAATTTTTCGTAGAAGGAATTGTCTCAGGTTTAGGCGCGATGCCTGCTATACTCCTAATTATTCTCGTGACGTTGCTATCTTGGAAAGTTTGTAATATACGAATTGGAGTCTTTGCATTACTAGGTTTGCTTCTAATTGATAATCTAGGGTATTGGGAACATATGTTAGAAACACTTGCTCTTGTTTTGACTTCCGTATTGATTTCTATCGTTATTGGAATACCTACTGGTATATGGGCATCACAAAGCGACAGAGTTAGGCAGGTTGTTACACCTATACTAGATTTGATGCAAACAATGCCTGCATTCGTTTATTTACTACCAGCAATTTTCTTCTTTAATATTGGAGTAGTACCAGGGGTTATAGCATCCGTCATCTTTGCAATGCCGCCAACTATTCGTTTAACCGTGCTAGGAATTCAACAAGTTCCAGCAGATTTAATTGAAGCAACAGAAGCATTTGGCTCCACCACCAAACAAAAGCTTTTAAAGGTGCAATTACCACTAGCAATGCCAACAATCATGGCAGGGATAAACCAAAGTATAATGTTATCATTATCCATGGTGGTAATAGCATCTATGGTTGGAGCCCCTGGGTTAGGTACGGAAGTCTATCGTGCTGTAACTCAAATTAAAACCGGTGTTGGGTTTGAAGCTGGTCTGGCAATCGTTGTCATTGCTATTTTGCTAGATCGCATCACTCAAAATATAAGCAAGAAAAAACAAGGGGGAACAGCGTAATGTTTAAAAGAATTATTGGAATTACACTAGCTTTAGTATTAACTATGGGATTAGCAGCCTGTGGAGGAGACCAAACAGGAAGCCCATCTGAAACTACTAAATCTGTAGGGGAACAAGTCGGTTACAAGATTGTAGGAATTGATCCAGGTGCAGGATTAATGAAATTAACAATAGACAAAATCATCCCTGAATACGGACTTGATAACTGGAAAGTAGTGGAGGGTTCTGGTGCTGCTATGACTGCCGCTTTGAAAAAAGCCTATGACAAAGGGGATCCAATCATTATAACAGGTTGGAGCCCACACTGGAAATTTGCAAGCTATGACTTAAAATACCTAGAAGATCCAAAAGGTATTTATGGTGGAGCTGAAGATGTGAATACAATCGTTCGTCTAGGATTAAAAGAAGATCACCCTGAGGCTTATAAGGTTCTTGATCAATTTAACTGGAATCCAGAGCATATCGAAACAGTAATGAATTTGATTCAACAAGGCGCTGAACCAGCTGATGCTGCGGCCCAATTTGTAAGTGAAAATGAAGCTTTAGTTAGTACTTGGACCGAAGGAGTTAACCCAGTTGACGGGAAAGAAATCAAAATGCTTTATGTAGCATGGGACGATGTCATCGCTAGCTCAAACGTAGTGAAAAATGCACTTGAAAGCATCGGTTATAAAGTAACTTTAGTTCAAGTCGATGCTGGTCCAATGTGGGCTGGTATAGCTAGCGGAAGTGGTGATGCAATGGTGGGTGCATGGTTGCCAACAACTCATGCTGACTACTACGCTGAATACGAAGGAAAGTTTGAAGACCTAGGTGCTAACCTTACTGGCACAAAGTTAGGATTAGTTGTACCAGCATACATGGATATTAACTCAATCGAAGATTTAAAAGAATAATATATACAACGCAAAACCCTGAATAATAATTTATTCAGGGTTTTGCGTTGTATATTAATCTGCTGTTGAAATCCAGTTGCCTTATTCTGCTGGTTCCCACTTACAACGAACTGGAGAAACAATCGCATTATCTTTCTTTAACTCTTTAAATGCATTATCAACCTCTTTGCGGTCTAATCCTGATAATTTCTCAACCTCACCAGCACTTACTGGTTTACCTGCTGCCTTCATTACTTCTAATACTTTATCTTTAGCACTCATTCGATCATCTCCTAATATTTAATGTGGTTTTATTCCCTATTTTACCCTAATTAGATAATGTGGTAAATAAAAACGTATTTAATTTTTCAGTAACGCCTTATGGTACGTTTTCTTCCCCTTACGAATTTTGACACCGTTTTGCAATTCGTCTGAAGTAATATTATGATCGATAGATTCAACCTTCGCTTCATCAACATATACCCCACCCTGTTGAATCAGGCGCCTCACTTCACTCTTAGAAGCTGCCATAGAGCATACCAGCATCAAATCTACTATGTTTATAACTCCAGCACTTAGCTGTTCAACAGCTATCTCCGTTGTTGGCATATTGGAATCATCCGCACCCCCTGCAAACAGTGCGTGAGCAGCGCTCTTAGCCTTCTCGGCTTCCTCTTCACCATGGATCATCTTCGTTAGTTCATAAGCCAGGATTTCCTTAGCTTCATTTAATTGACTGCCTTCCCACTTGTCCATTTCATCAATCTGTTCTAGTGGCAAGAATGTAAGCATGCGTATGCACTTAAGTACATCGGCATCACCAATATTACGCCAGTATTGGAAGAATTCAAACGGTGAAGTCTTGTTAGGATCTAGCCATACAGCACCCTTTGCCGTTTTCCCCATCTTATTGCCCTCAGAATTCATTAACAGTGTAATTGTCATTGCATATGCATTTTTGCCTAGCTTACGACGGATTAATTCTGTACCACCCAACATATTCGACCATTGGTCATCCCCACCAAACTGCATATTACAACCGTAGTGCTGAAACAGATGATAGAAGTCGTAAGACTGCATAATCATATAATTTAATTCTAGGAATGAGAGGCCCTTTTCCATTCTCTGCTTATAACATTCAGCACGCAGCATGTTATTGACAGAGAAATGTGGTCCAACTTCACGAAGCATTTCAATATAATTAAGCTTCCCTAGCCAATCTGCATTGTTCACCATAATCGCTTTATCATCTGCAAATTCAATGAATCGTTCCATCTGTTTCTTAAAGCATTCAATATTATGCTGGATTATCTCAGGTGTCATCATCGTACGTAAGTCTGTTCGGCCCGACGGATCACCAATCATACCCGTACCACCTCCTAGAAGGACTACCGGCTTGTTTCCAGCAATTTGCAAACGCTTCATTAGGCATAATGCCATGAAATGCCCAACATGTAAGGAATCGGCAGTTGGATCAAACCCAATGTAAAATGTTGCTTTCCCATTGTTCACTAGTTCTGTAATTTCTTCTTCGTCGGTAACCTGGGCGATCAAACCACGGGCTACTAATTCATCATAAATTTTCATCGTAACAGCTCCTTATTAAAATTTAAACATTAAAGAAAAATTGGCATTCGCCAATCTTATAGTACAAAAAACCCCTGCTCCGAAAGGAACAGAGGGCAGAAATTGCGGTACCACCTCAAATTTGGAAATTCCTCACAGAATTCCCCTCAACAAGTGTATGAACACTCAAACGCTATATTGGGCGTACCCATTACACCCTACTACAAGTTCAGGTGGCGGCTCCAGGATGTATTCGAATCAGTGCGTCTACAGCCTCTCACCAACCAGCTGCTCTCTGAATGACGTGATACTAACCTACTTCTTCCCTTCAAAGCTTGGATTTATTCACTTAACGATTAAACAAATTCTAATCGAATTGACGATAAAAGTAAAGTCACAGCTAAAAGCTTATTTTTTAGCATCAATAATAAACATCGATGCATCTTGACCCATAAATAGTTTGCTTCCAGTGTAAAATGTTTCAGTTTGAACGTCTTTAAACCCTATCTCCAACATTATTGCTTTAAGCTGTTCCTGATCAAACCCATTATGGACCAAATCTGAAACAACATTTTCATTTTTATTAAAGTCAACGAGTAATAAATGACCCTCATGGTTTAAAATATTATATAACTTTGATAAGACAGAAGTATAGTCTCGAATATGTAGCAGAACTTGTGCCATAAAAATATAATCAGCTGAGTTGTCAAGATTGATAGAAGTTTCTAAATCTAGACATAAAGAGCTTGCATTCTGAGCATTAGCATCAGAAATCTTCTTATTAACGATATGAAGCATATTCTGTGAAGTATCTAGAAATAGTATGGATCTAAATTTATCTAACAAGTCCATACCTACCAGACCAGTTCCACATCCAAAGTCAATCGCGTCCTTATCCCTAGTGTTAACTAATAGATTTTTGATAGCATCTGTTGATACCTTAGCAATATGGACTCTTTCAGGAGTGTCATATATATTGGCTATCATCTCAAAAATATCATTATTTCCCATTCTTGTACTCTCCAATCTGTCTCAATCAATTAACACTTGCATATTGTATCAAATTCAGAACTTATGGTACAGTTAATTGACATCCATATGATCTTAAAGCATCGAAAAAACATTCTTCAATCGTTATACTGGAGGAAAGACACTTGAATATCGAAAAAATTGAAAAGGCCCATGCAAAATTAATGGAATTCATTCACAACACACCATTAAAACACTCCCATACATTTTCGCAGATGGTGAATTGCTCTTTATACCTTAAGTACGAGAATCAGCAGAAAACGGGTTCTTTTAAAGTCCGTGGCGCTTACAATAAAATCTCTACATTACTAGAAACATCTTCTCCCCCAGCCGTCATTGCGTCTAGTGCTGGTAATCACGCACAAGGGGTTGCTTTTGCCGCTTCTTCGCTGGGAATCAAATCAACCATCGTAATGCCTAAGAGCACACCTATAGCAAAGGTCGCTGCCACCGAGGAGTACGGCGCTGAAATTGTATTATATGGAGATTGCTATGATGACGCGTACAACAAAGCAATGGAGCTACAGCAAGAGAGTGGGGCTGTCTTCATTCACCCCTTCGACGACGAAGATGTGATTGCAGGCCAAGGAACCATTGGCCTAGAAATATTTCGTGACTTACCTGATGTCGAAGTAGTGATTGTACCAGCAGGTGGTGGCGGATTACTGGCAGGCGTTGCATACTATATGAAACAAGTCAACCCAAAGGTAAAGGTTATTGGGGTCCAATCATCTGGAGCCGATGCCATCGTTCGTAGCTTTTACAATGCCAAGTACACCGAAACAGAAAAGGCAATCACCATTGCCGACGGAATTGCCGTAAAGAAGCCTGGCTTATTAACGATGTCTCTCATCCAAAAGTATGTTGATGAAATAGTGACAATCTCGGATGCCGAGATTGCTGCAGCCATCCTACTCATGTTAGAACGGGACAAGCAAGTTGTTGAGCCCGCAGGGGCTGCTTCCTTAGCTGTTGTCCTCAATAATCGCTCAGACTTCGCTGGGAAGAAGGTTGCTTGTGTTCTTTCAGGAGGAAATATCGATGTAAGCTTTATTCATAAAATCGTAGAAAAGGGCCTTGTGAAGCGTGGAAGGCAGTTAAAATTACGTACCGTTATGCTTGATAAACCCGGGAGTTTAGAAAAATTCGCTTCCATCGCTTCAAAGTGTGGCGCCAATATCATCATGGTACAACACGACCGAACGAACGCCGACTTACATCTGAATGAAGCGATCCTCCATGTAATATTCGAAGTCAGTGGTCCAAAGCATGGAAACGAACTAATCCAAGCCTTAGAACAAAACGGTTACCGAGTAACGATTGAATAAAGAATCTCGTACGTACCGTGTCTTCAAGTAGCTACGCTACTTGGACACGCTTTCGTGGCGCACCAAAAAGATTAATTATGAAATGATTGAAATTAGTTGTAGAAAGTGCTATGCTACCAACGGTAAACTCTAACATGCTTCACTACATAACAATAAATTGCATGGGGATATTATAAATTGAAGAGTATATATTGAAGAGCGTATTCTATAGGCTCTTTTTTATCGATTAGCGAGGTAATAATATGATAAAAGTTGATAACTTATCTTACTCATTTCCACAGAAAGATCTATATACTAAGATTTCATTTACATTAGAAGATGGCCAACATTGTGCTTTTATAGGATCAAGTGGCAGTGGAAAAAGTACACTGGTCGATATCATTATGGATCCAGAAAGATATATGTTCGATGGAAAATTAGAGATTGAACCTAACTGTAGAATTGGATATGTAAGCCAATTTTCACAACTAGACAAAACAAAAGAAACTACAGTTTTCGAATATATAGGGGAAGAATTTATTAAGCTACAACATGAGATAGCATCTATTTGTACTGAAATGGAAACAGCTTCAGATTATGATGTTTTACTAGAAAAGTACAAACAAGCTTTGGACGCATTTGATGCTATCGGTGGAGATAACTTTGAAAGCAATATCGATAAGAAGCTACATCTTGCAAACCTCAACAAGAAGAAAAACCTAATGGTATCTGAACTTAGTGGTGGGGAGTTCAAACTGATTCAGGTCATTAAGGAAATGCTTAAAGATCCAGATTTAATGATTATGGATGAACCCGAAGTGTTTTTAGACTTCGAAAACCTTAATGCTCTTAAAAATCTAATTAATTCACACAAAGGCATATTGTTAGTTATTACGCACAACAGATATCTATTGAATCACTGTTTTAATAAAATCATACACCTTGAAAACATGGAGCTCCAAGAGTTTGATGGTAGATATATTGATTATAACCTTGCCTTACTTCAAAGCAAAATTGAGGCACAAGAATTAGCTATTGGTGATGATAATGAAATTGCGAGAAATGAAATCATAATCGATAAATTAAGATATATAACAACTTATAATTCTGAAGCTTCTAGAGGGAAAGCACTAAAAGCTAGAGTTAAAAATCAAGAAAGATTAGAAGCTCGTAGAATTAAAGCGCCATTTGTAGAAATAAAACAGCCAAATATCCGCTTATTTAATAATCATGAAATTGAAGAAAGCATTGCTTTAAAAGTTACAGATTACAGTGTTTCTTTTGATGAAATACTTCTAGAAAATATTAACTTTGAGATTAAATCTACTGATAAGGTAGCTCTTATTGGTTCAAATGGTACCGGGAAAACGACTTTACTTCGAGAAATCTTTAAAAACAATCAACCTTCTATTGAAGTAAATAAAGACATTAATATGGCTTATCTATCTCAACTTCAAAGCGAAATGCTAAATGAATCTCAAACAATACTTGATGAGTTCTTCGATGTAGGGTTCAAAACTACTGATGAGATAACATCATATATTTCAAACTACGGTTTCGACAATGAAATTATCAATCAAAAGATTGAATCTTTATCAAGTGGAGAAAAAAACATACTTCAATTAGCTAAAATTTCTGCTAGTAAAGCAAACATGTTACTTCTTGATGAACCGACAAGTCATTTAGACACCTATTCACAAATAGCACTGGAAAAAGCCCTAAAAGACTATAAAGGTGCAATTCTAATGGTTTCTCATGATTACTATTTTATAGTAAATTGTATGGATTATGTTTTAATCATTGAAGATAAGACGATTAGAAAAATGACAATGCGAAAATTCAGAAAGATGATTTATGCTAATCATTTTGATAGAGATTATTTAGAAATTGAAGAAAATAAAAAATCAGTTGAAACAAAAATAGAATTAGCTTTAAGGGATACTAATTATGAACTTGCGAAAGTTTTGACTGAAGAGTTAGAAGAGCTAATTAAGTTACTTTAAATTAACAGGAGATACAATTTAAAAAAGTATTTTAAACCTTAACCATTCCTTTGCACTTGCGAATATACACAAAAAGCAGTTCTCTGATGAGAACTGCTTTTTGTGTTATTTATTATCAAACCGTTTCAAAAATAGCTTCGTACGCTCATGCTGAGGATTATTCACTAGGTCTACCGCATTGCCTTGTTCTACGACAACGCCTTTATCCATAAATAGAATGTAATCAGCAACATCTCTAGCAAAGCTCATTTCATGAGTTACAATCACCATAGTCATATGCTTACTAGCTAACTCCCTGATAACAGCCAAAATTTCCCCTGTAAGTTCAGGATCTAGTGCACTCGTTGGCTCATCAAAAAAAAGTATATCAGGATTTTGTGCAAGGGCACGAGCAATGGATACGCGTTGTTGTTGACCACCCGAAAGCTGATATGGGTAGGTATCAGCTTTATCAGCTAGGCCCATCTGCTGCAATAAATGCATAGCAATTTCATTCGCTTGCTCTCTCGTCTGTTTGCCTACATTAATTGGTGCTTCCGTAATGTTACGAAGTACCGTAAAATGCGGAAATAGATTAAAATTCTGAAAAACGAGCCCAAAATATGAACGAATTTTTTTCAGTTGAGAGGAGTTTGCATAAACAGCTTTCCCGTTTGTATCGTTTACAACCATTGGTTCTCCCTTGTAATAGATAGAACCTGTATCAACTGTTTCAAGCATAGTTGCACAACGAAGTAATGTGGATTTCCCTGAGCCAGATGGACCAATTATCCCGACCACCTGTCCCTGGGATACTGTCATTGAAATATCTTTCAATACTTCGTTATCACCAAACGCTTTACCAATATTCTTCATTTCTAGCAAAGTCATAAATTGATAGCCCCTATTTATAAATATTCATCCGTTTTTCGAAACCTTCCATAATCCAAGCTACTACATAGTTCATGATATAGTAGAATGCACCAGCGACAACGAACGGCAGTACTGATGATTTAGCTGATGCGAGTGCCTTTGCGGCAGTAAACATTTCTCCAACAGATATCACCATCGCTAATGACGTGTCCTTAACTAACGTGATTACTTCATTCGTTATTGATGGCAGAATCCGTTTGATAACTTGTGGAAAGATAATCCGGAAGAATGTTTGGACCTTGTTAAAACCCAACACTTGTGCAGCTTCATATTGCCCACTAGGCATAGATTCTATGCCGCCTCGATAAATCTCAGCAAAATACGCTGTATAATTTAACACGAAACCTATAATAACAGCATAGAATCTATATTCGCCACTAATTGACACACCAAAAATATAATATGGTCCAAAATATACCACCATTAACTGTAGCATAAGTGGCGTGCCACGCATAATAGAGATATAAATCTTCATACTCCAGCGCAATATTTTATTTTTAGACATGCGCCCGAATGCTACCAATAAACCAAACGGTAGTGAAAACACAAGTGTAAGAATAAATATTTTGACTGTAGTCATTAGACCTACAGAAAGTTGACTGAATATCACAGCCAAATCATTTGAAATGATACCTTCTAACATAATGTTTCCACTCCTGTAACGCCTAAGCTGCTAATTATTTCCCGATAATTGTTATATCTTTACCAAACCATGATTCTGAGATTTCTGCAAGCTTACCATCAGCAGCCATCTCAAGAAGAGTTGCTTCAACTTTATCACGCAATTCAGTATTTCCTAGCTTAAATCCAACGCCAAATACTTCTGCGCCAACTGACTCATCTAGCACTTTATAGTTAGCACCTTTTTTCTCAATATTAAAACGCGCAACAATCTCATCCATAACAACTGCATCAACTGCACCAGACTCTAGTTCCATCAACGCATTTAAATTCGTTTGCGTTTTTACAAGATTACCAATAGAATCTTTCAATGCAACATTTCCTTCAATCGCAGTAAGTGCACTAGAATCATCTTGTACAGCTACAGATTTGCCTGCGACATCAGCCAGTGTTGTAATATCAGAATTCTTTAGTACTACAACAACTTGGTTATTTTCCATATATGGTTGAGTCCAAGTATATTCGCTTTTACGTGCTTCAGTTATAGTAAATCCATTCCAAACGACATCGACGTTACCAGATTCAAGCTCCATATCCTTAGCTGACCAAGAGATAGGTTGAAGCTTTAATGTATAGCCTAAGCGATCTGCAACTTCTTTCGCAAGGTCTAAATCGAAACCAACAAAAGAACCATCATCAGCAACGTACCCCATTGGAGGAAACTCTTTGTCAAATCCAACTATAAAAGTATCCTTAACTTCATTACCGCTTTTACTGCTATTTCCACCACAAGCTGTTAATACTGTTACTGCTAAGACTAATGATAAAATCAAAATTAAATACTTTTTCATTTTCCATCCCCCATTTTCTATTAAATAAATGTTCTTCTCTAAGTTACCATTTTAATATATTAGCCTACTAAAGTAAACTAGTAAGAGATGCTGTTTTGCAAAAACGTGCCTTTTTTCAAATCGTCAAAAGCTTTATCCAATTCTTCCTTAGTATTCATGACTATAGGACCACCCCAAACTACTGGTTCCGCTAGGAGTTTCGAACTTATATATAACACTTGGGCACTTTTATCCGTAGCCATTATCTCAACATGGTCGCCGGAGGTAAGTTTTACCGCTGTCTTTTCTTTTATCAACTCTCCACCTACATATGCGTCCCCTAATAAGGTAAACACCATGACGGAGCGCTCTCCTTCTGTATTTAAGACCATAGGTGAATGCGGGTTTAGGTGTATGTCGTAATAATCCAGCGGAAGATATTTGCTCACATATCCTTTTCTTCCCTCATATTCGCCAGCGAGCAATCTCAGCTTGCCGTTCTCCAGCTCAATTTCTTCAATTTCAGAGTTCTTGATACTGCGATAAGCCGGCGGAGCCATTTTGTCCTTTGCCGGAAGATTAAGCCAAAACTGCACTCCAAGCAATCTTGTGGATGCCGGTATTTTTTCTTCATGTAAAATACCAGAACCAGCTGTCATCCATTGGACTTCTCCTTCTCCAATTGTATCCTCATTACCCAGGCTATCTCTATGTGTCATATATCCACGATACACATAACTGATAGTTTCGATTCCTCTGTGAGGGTGCATGGGAAATCCCGCAGTGTAATCATCGGGATTGGTACTGTCAAAGGAATCGAGCATTAAAATCGGATCGTATTCCTGAATAGTTCTGTTCCCCAAAACTCTGACTAAATTCACTCCTGCACCATCTTGTGTTCTATAGCCTCTTACCTGTTGCTTAATTTTTCTCTCCATGTTACCCTCCTCCATTCATCTTTAGAATAATCCATAATATAATTATGCTCCAACCATACCTTTATTTTCTTCATGAGTTTTCTCCTAATTTACCAAAGGTTTCATTCAATTGACGGCCAGCTTCTTGAGTAATGGCCTCGAATACAATCGACGACTTCCCTGACCAGGATACTCCAGTAACAATTGTTCTTTTAAGTTCAGTTATCGTCTCAAACACGTCTTATTTGCTTTCTTTATTATACTATTATTTTTTTCAACTACCAATATTTACACCTGGTGTAGCACTATTCTTCGTGTAACCAGTGATCTCATACTTTGATAAGCTTTTTAGCTGTGCATTCTCTCCTTGCTAAAGAAAGAAGAACGCCATGCATAGAATGAAAGACGGGAGAAAAAAAGAATACATCCGCTTAAAATGAAAACCAGACTCTAAAGTGAACTGATGCCTCCAAAGTAGACAGTCTAATTAAAATTAGACCAATATACTTGGAGGCATCATATCAAAGAGCCTGGTTATTTATTAAGACAATCTCATCTTGAAATCTTGATATCCAAATTGTTGGACGATTTGACATTCGCCATCTTTATCTTGAAGTGCGATCGCAGGTAAAGGCATACCATTAAAGGTCGTGTTCTTAACCATTGAGTAAATAGCCATATCTCCAAACACTAATCGATCGCCAGGTTTTAACGGCTCATCAAAGGAATAATCCCCTATGACATCACCTGCTAGGCAGGTTTGACCACCTAGACGATACGTATAAGGTTTCTCACCTGCTTCTCCAGAACCAAAAAGAGGAGGGCGGTAAGGCATCTCTAATACATCTGGCATATGACAAGATGCGGACGTATCAAGGATAGCGATATCGATTCCATTGATATGATTATCAAGAACAGTAGTGACTAAATACCCTGCATTGAGTGCAACCGCTTCACCAGGCTCAAGGTATACGCTTAAGCCATATTTTTCTTGCATTCTTTTAATGCAGCTTTCTAATCGAGGAATATCATAATCTTCTCTAGTAATGTGATGACCACCACCAAAGTTGATCCATTCCATTTGTGATAGCCAAGGGCCGAACTTTTCTTCTACTGCATTTAGTGTTTTTTCTAAGTCGTCTGAGTTTTGCTGACATAATGTGTGAAAATGCAATCCAGAAATGCCTTCTAGCAAATCAGGGCGAAAATGTTCTATTGTTACACCAAAACGTGATCCAGGAGAGCAAGGATTGTATATGGCATGACCAATCTGTGTAGAGCATTCAGGATTAATTCGTAATCCCATTTTCTTACCAGCTTTCATAACCTTATCTTTAAATCTTTCGATTTGAGAAAATGAGTTAAAGATAATATGGTCACAAATGGATATAATCTCATCTATCTCGTCATCACGGTATGCAGGAGCAAAGACATGATTTTCTTTTCCCATTTCCTCATATCCAAGACGAGCTTCATAGAGACCACTAGCAGTTGTACCCGTTAAATACTCTCCAATGAGCGGATACATTTTATACATAGAAAAAGCTTTTTGAGCTAAAACAATTTTGCATCCTGTACGGTCCATGACCCCACGCAGGATTCTTAAATTTTTCTCTAATAGGGCCTCATCTACTACATAGCACGGGGTAGGTAACTCTGTAAATTTCATCTTAGTCTACAAGCTCCGGATCAAAGCTTTCTTTCCATGGTAATCCCCATTTATTCAGTGCTTCCATAAATGGATCTGGATCGAACTCTTCAATATTATAAACACCTTTTTTATCCCATGTTCCTGTCATTAACATCATGGCACCAATCATTGCGGGAACTCCTGTTGTATATGCTACCGCTTGAGAGCCCACCTCTTCGTAGCACTTTTCGTGAACACAAACGTTATATACATAGTAGGTCTTGTCTTGTCCATTCTTTTTACCACGGAAGATACAACCTATATTCGTTTTCCCTTTTGTACGTGGTCCTAATGAAGAAGGATCTGGTAATACTGCTTTTAAGAATTGTAATGGTACAATTTGCTTACCTTCAAATTCAATTGGCTCAATGGAAGTCATTCCAACGTTTTCAAGACATTTTAAGTGCGTAAGATAGCTTTGTCCAAAGGTCATAAAGAAGCGAATACGTTTTAATCCAGGCATATTTACCGCAAGGGATTCAAGCTCTTCATGGTAAAGAAGGTACATATCTTTTTCCCCTACTTCAGGGAAGTTATATGTTCTTTTAATTTCCATTGGCTTCGTTTCAATCCACTCGCCATTTTCCCAGTATCTTCCGTTCGCTGATACTTCACGAATATTAATTTCTGGATTGAAATTGGTTGCAAAAGGATATCCATGATCTCCAGCATTACAATCAAGAATGTCAATATACTCTATTTCATCAAAGTAGTGCTTAAGTGCGTAAGCAGAGAATACTCCTGTTACACCAGGGTCAAAGCCGCTACCAAGAAGAGCAGTAATACCAGCTTCTTCAAAACGCTGACGGTAATCCCATTGCCATTTATATTCAAATTTTGCCGTATCCTCTGGCTCATAATTTGCAGTATCTAAGTAATTTGTTTTTGTTGCTAAACAAGCATCCATTATCGTTAAATCTTGATAAGGTAGAGCTAAATTCATAACAAGATCAGGCTTGACTTGTTCAATTAAAGCAATTAACTCATCTACATTATCTGCATCTACTTGTGCAGTTGTAATTTTAGTTTTTCCGCCGTCTAATTTTTCTTTTAAGGCATCGCATTTTGATTTCGTACGACTAGCAATGCAGATTTCTTCGAATACTTCACTATTTTGAACACACTTGTGAATAGCTACTGATCCTACTCCGCCACAACCAATAATAAGTGCTTTTCCCATTTCACATGTCTCCTAACCATTTAATTTTTTAGCTGAGCAAAACAACCCGAAAAACAACAAAAAAGCAGGTGTAAACGCATAATCGCGCACAACACTTGCTTTTGATATAATCCATTAATATTAATTATAAGCACACTTTAACCGCAGTCATAACTAAACAATACAGTATAGTCCCATGACCTATGTAAATAGCTTTTTAATATTCAGATATATCGTACTATCATCAGAGTCTATATAGCAAATAATTACTTTTACCACTCTTATTGATCGTTTCACAAGTTGATGTGCAATGCACCGGTTATAAAGTAACCAACTTATAAAATTTGAGCTTTTAACTCAATCAATAAAGCAACTAAAGTTGCCGATCGGCATTTGACCCGGCTGTCCGTATGGCCTTAACCTCATGAAGAAGTGGTCATAATTATCTGCGTGGAAAGACTCAAGTAGATATATTGAATAGTAGCTTTCCAATTAACGCTTCTTTATTCTATCAGTATATACATGAATCTACAATAGGCAAATTAAAATTTTTCGCAAATTTCGACATGACATTCTTTCTCATCCAGGATTCTCAGAATATATTTTAAACAAATACATTAAAAAATTAAACGCTATCATTGTAATCGTAAACATTATCATTTATAATTTCATTAAAGATTAAGGAGGTTTTCCATGTCTGTATCTGAACAACTAAAAATTTTATGCGTAAAACTTGACGTCAGCGTTTCAGAGCTTGGTCGCATGGCCGGAAAAAGCCCGCAAGCATTCAGCCAGAAGTTAAAAAGAGAGAGTTTTACAGTTGATGAGCTTAAACACATCGCCGAGGCGACAGGCTGTAAATATGAAGGCTCCTTTGTTATGCTTAATGGCGAAAGGGTAACATACTAAATGGTGAAGTGAGGGTCTACAATGAACATTTATGATAAAATTGACCAGCTAAAGTCATTAATTGATATACATCGGCCGTTTGAGGGTGAGCTCCTGAATGGAATAAAAGCCTATTATCGCATAGGGCTTACATGGTCGAGCAATGCCATAGAGGGGAATACACTTACCGAAAGTGAAACTAAGGTTCTTCTAGAGGATGGATTAACTGTCGGAGGCAAACCGCTCCGCGATACTTTTGAGGCCCTTGGTCATGCCCAAGCATACGACTTCATGTTTACGTTGCTGAATAGCCGCCAGATCACTGAAACCGACACCATGACTATGCACCGGATGTTCTATAAGGACATAGATGCCGAGACAGCTGGGCAGTATCGTACCCGACCTGTTATCATAACTGGTTCTAAATTTGCCGTTACTAAAGTTGAGAAAATTCAAGAGGAGATGGAGAAGTTATTCCAGTGGGTGCTTAAGGAGCGAGACAGACACCACCCTGTAGAGTTTGCAGCTCAACTTCATAAGAAGTTTGTATTTATTCACCCTTTTATTGATGGCAACGGAAGGATATCACGACTGTTAATGAATACGGCACTTATTCAGGATGGATATATGATGGCTGTAATTCCGCCAATCCTGCGACAAGAGTATATCAGTTTACTGGAACGAGCTCACAAGGATGATAGGCCTTTTATGGACTTTATAGCAGAGCGTGTGCTAGAGTCCGAGAAAGAGATAATTCGCTTGCTTCATATTACCCTTCCCTAAAATATACCCACTCAACATATCCCTTTATAAAAAGATATGCTGAGAGGGTTTTATTCTTTCTCATCCATGTTCTTTGCTTTCTCTGCAAATTCTAGTAGAAACTTGTCATAGTCAGACATGAAAATCCTATCTTGAATGATGCGATACTTTTCAAATTCACTTTCGGCATGTAATTTTGCTATTTCTGCTGTTACTTTTCCTGCATCTTTCAGTAAACCATATTGGAACATTTCAATAAAGGCATTCAACCGCGTTTCCCAATCTTGCATGGTTAAGGGAATTTTTCGTTCGGCCATGTTTTCAGCAAAATCTAAGTATGAGCTTACCATACGATGTAATTGATTCAATTCAAATTCGGACAAATAGTTTTTAGCAACCGTAACATCAGTAATTTTAATTTTTCCATCGGGGGCATCTTGCCAAGTAGTTAGTCCCATATGCTCTTTTTCGCTATTTGCTCTGCCAACGATAAGTTCCGCAGCAGTATGCCCGTGAACTGCGAAGTGCATTTTATTCTGTACCGTTGCGTAAAAACGTTTTGTAGATTTTGCGTTTTTATCATAATCAATTGCCGTTGCATATAAGTCAGTTATTTTTTGATAAAACTTTCGCTCACTGGCGCGAATTTCTCTTATCCTTGCTAACTGCTCCTCGAAATATTTGTCAGTTATGTATGATCCACTTTTTAATCGTTCATCATCCATAACCCAACCTTTAATCGTGTAATCCTTTACAATCTGATTCGCCCATTTACGGAATTGGACAGCACGTTCATTATTCACTTTAAAACCCACAGCAATAACCATCTGCAAGTTATAGTGATTAGTATCGTAGGTTTTACCATCAGCAGCAGTTATTCGAAATTTTCGAATAACTGAACTCTCCTCTTGTTCCGAGTCGACAAATATCTTTTTGATATGGTAGTTAATTGTATGTGTTTCCACATCATACAGAGTAGCCATAATTTTTTGTGTCAGCCATATATTTTCATCCTCATATCGCATTTCAAAGTTGTCTTGATTTTCTCCCATTGAAGCGACAAAAGTCAGATACTCTGCGGCTGAACTACGGATTGTAATCTCATTTTTCTTTTTCTTTAGCATATTCTCTAGTCTCCTATAACTCACTTACTCATGGATGGAATTGAGCAATTTCAATACTGTATTTGATATCAGCCGCACATAACGAGTGTTTTTAAAGTGCTTGCTTACTAAAAAAATAACCCGTACAGAAATGGATTTATTATAATAAAACGGCCCACCTTGGGACACGTTGTTAAGAGGTGCAGGCGGGATTTGTTATAATATTATACTAAAAATAATCAGTTATTACTGCTTTTTCATCTGCTGGTATTTCCTCTATATGGAGTATAGTCTTTTTTGAACGGATTAGATATGGTGGTAGAGCAAAATATAAGGACTAAATATCCATGGCCCAATTTGAAAATCTGCTAGCTTAATAGTGCTGGTCAGTAAAAGTGTAGTAAGCCGCAATAGAAAGTAATGTTCTTTGATTCACTTCAAAGTCTTCCCCATAAAAAACAGATAACATAAAGCTATTTTCCAGAGAAGATCTCCATACCTCACCAATACCACTGAATACAGCATTTTCATTTTCTAGCACATATCGCCTTAAATGATTAAACAAACCTAAGTAATTTGGACTGTTTGCCATAAAAGCTTCCTGGAATTTAATACGTATTTCAGAATTATTTTGACTTACAATAATAGTAGCTGTTTTATCATCATGAAGTATTACTTCTTTAACAATACCCATAATTAGTCTGGGTGTGTTTTCATCGGTTTCCTTTAACATATCTACTGTTCTTTTTGGTAGATTTGGACCCCTTAAACCTTTTCGCGCAATTTCAGCTTCTTCGGTACCGCCAGATAACACTAAACTTACTGATGGTTTTTTTCTTTTTGTAACCGTTGTAGGATTATTCTTCTTATTTTTTTTATCCTCCCTAATCCGAGCTTTTTCTTCTTCTGTCATATTATATAATAGGTAAGCCTCTCTTAACGCCCTCTTTTTTCTTTCCTCTGATAATTCAACATTAATAAAATTAGTGGTATCTGTTCCGACTCTTCCTTTAATTCGTTCAAACTGATATATACATTTTTCAATATGGTCATCTTTATTCCACGTTTTGAAATACTTTCTCGAACCTCCACTAAAGATAACCCTTGCCACGCAACTTTCAGTCGGACAAAATAAAAAACCTTTAAGCTTATTATTATACAGCTTTGAATCAACTTGATTAAGAAAATATTCAGCTTTTTCTTCACCGTTAATATATCTCGCTGACTTAATAGACATTTTTTCATCACCTCGAACACCATGAAAGTTTTAAGCTATGTAATACATGTATTATCTTCTCTCTTCTGCCTTTGTTACTCTAATAAGTTTAGGCACACTCCTTTTTACAAATTTTTACTAATATAAATTTATTTCGACGCCATTAGCAGAAACCCTTGTTCGAAAATCGTCATATTTTGTCGATTGAAATAAATATTTTCATAAAAATCCTTTGCATATGGATGTGACCCTAAAAAGTTAGAGTTTTATATTAGGTAGCTAATTGGCTGGTGTAAATTTGGCATTTTACTGGACTCATACCTGCCAATTTTTGCCGCATACGCTTGTTGTTAGAATAATCAATAAATTTAGCTATAAATAAACACCCCAAAAGTCAGTTTTTACTCTAACTTTTGGGGTGCATTACACTACTGGGATGGCAATTCTCCTGCCATACTCCCCAAATCCACTTTATAAATGAAGTATACCTATATCCATTTTTTCACTTGCTAAATAGTACGAGTATATCAATGCTGCGGGCAACTGTCTTATTTGTATATTCTGTAAACCGAGAGCATCTAACATTTCTATATTGACGTATCCTTTATTAATAATGCTATGTTGTTCGGTTGGCATCAAAAAGCAATTTTTAACATCTTGAATTCCATGATCATTAACAAATTTTTTATATGCCAACTGATATAGGTACTGCTTTGTAATATCACCAATTCCAGGTTGTCCACGCAGTTCTTTTCCATGCTCAAGTTGAATATTATAATACTTAGCATCAAATATAATGAACTGATGTGAGTTATTCATCTTATGGATTGACACAAGGTCTGGAACGAGGGTATCCCTAGCGGTCTTTTGAAATTCAGAACTATCTTGCTTATAACCATTCCACTTTGGCTTTTCTATTAATGAAATGAGTAGGTCATAAGGATTATATCCGTCAGTTAAAGAAATAGACAGTGAACCGAGTGGAGTCTGTAATTGATTGTCTAGTACTTCCGCACACACCTTTTCCCATACTAGATTAAAACTGTTTGTACCAAACATAGTGAAACAATCAATTTCTGTAAGAACGCTACAATGTGCAACATAAGCATATAACGTCTTTAGTAATAACTGCTTTCTTGTATTAAACTGCAAATTCAATTCATTTTGTATGCGGTAAAGTATATAGTTTGTTTCTCCAAAGTCATCTAGTTCTTCATCAGACATTCCAACTGGTAGGATATCAAACAAATCCAGCAAATCTGCATCTTGTAGTTCTCTAGAGCAAATACTTACAATTGATTCATGAAGCCTTTTAAAGTAATCAAAATCATCATTAATACATTTTTGTGTAAACAGTTCTGTGTAATATGGTCGATTGTTACAGAGATAAGTAAAAGTCTCATTTATCGTCTTGTCCCACAGTATTTCACCAGAACCATTAGTTTCAATTATATTTTTTATATTCGTATATGCACCATTTTCGTAATAGTCATGTAGCAAGAAAATCATAACAGCAAGTAAGTTGAAAGCACTGCTTTCACTATTATCATTATACATACGAATGATTTGCTCTTTGGCATTATACTTTTCAAGAACCTTTATTATTATTTTTAACTCTGTTAAAGGCTCATTATTAGATAAGATATATTTAGGATAGCATTTTAATACACAACCCCAAACAGTTATTACACCAACGAAAGTAAACACATAAAGGTATTCGTTCTCACCAATCTCTACATCTGCAACTTCAATATCTTCGTCCATAAGATCTGACATATTTTTTTGAGAATCCGTTGCTTTAACAGCCTTTAGAACACCAAACTCTTTCAAGCGCTTAATAATACCTACCGTTTTTTCTTCCGAACATTGAAAGATGCCCTGTAATTCAGCTTGATTGTATCTTTTCTGTTCTCGGACAAACTTCGATATCATTCCGCACCGTCCTCCGTAATGTTAATTGCAGGAGCAGGAGCAGGAAATTTATTACTGATATTTTTGGCAAAGATAAATATACCCTTATCCTCAAACTCTTTACAAATAGAAGAGTATTTCGTCTTATCATTACAACCATCAAAAAGAGTCTGGCGTTTTTGCTTTGCTGCGTCATCAAATAGATACATGATAACTTTGCTCTTAAATGTGGCAATAAACTTTTGTGGGTCAATAGGCTCAGTTTCAGGAACGATTTTCTTTGACAGGAAATAAGGGCCAAGCAACTTATCCTCATTCAACTTATATGAAAGAAGTTCAGTATTTATTGCTTTACGCAATTCATTCCACTCAACGATTCTCTTGTTTACACCTTTACCAAGTTCAACAGTTTTACCTGCTATTTTTTCTTCGCTATCATCAATACCTAAATAAGTGAAGTCCCATCTACGTTTGAATGCAGTATCCATCGGGAATACGCCTTGGTCAGCACTATTCATAGTTGCCCAGATAAACATATTATCTGGGATTTTGATTTCAGAATACTCTTGTGGCTTTCCACCTAATTCTTTAGCAAGATATTTTTTAATGTCCTCAGATGTCTGAATAGCATATTCACTGACATTATCCTCATCACGGTCTAATAACTGGAATATATCACCAAATACAGCTGCAACATTCGATCTGTTGATTTCTTCAACAATTAATAAATATGGCTTAGGATTTTCTGACTTAGCATTTTTAAGTGCTTTAACATACGTCCTCATAAATGGGCCAGGAACGTATTCATATGCAATTTCACTAGCAGGCCTATTATTTGAAATCAGATTTACATATGGCCTAATCGCACGACCATGATTTCGTTCAACGCTATTATCACCACTAGCATCAGAGCCATCTTTTTTCTTAGTTTTAAACTTGTCATCATTATATAGCCCTAGCAAAAGTGGTAAGCGAGTTAAATCGCCATCTTTAAATTTGTCATATAGCAAATTATATTTTTCTTGAGCCGTTTTATCATCCAATAGAACTGTTAAAACATCCCTCTCATCTTCGCTTCCAATCAGATTCTCTACTGCATCCACCACCATCGTAGGCTTGTAAGTTCCCACAAAGTTAGCATACGAATAGTCGGGATGGAAAGTCACACGTTCGTACTCGCCACCATTTTCAAACAAGATATCCTTATCTCGATTTAAAGTATAACTTTTGCCTGTTCCGGGAGCACCAAAGATAATTCTATTATGGTGGAATTTATCAGTTTGATATCCTGTTTTAAATTTTATGGATTCGGCACTAGAAGGATTAGTAAGATAGTTGCCATTGGATTCATGTACCGTATCTGCTCTACCCTGTACTTCTTCATACTCGTCAATTCCTACAATTTTTGTAGTACTTAGAGACAGGAATGTAGAAACACGTTTTTGATAATCGGCAAGTCTTAGATCTGGATCGTTTGAATAAGTAACTGTTCCACGCGAATAATTCAAATATGGATTAGTTCCATCACTTAGCGAGGTTTTCAGAACTCGTAATGAACCCTTGGCTTCTTTATCACCATTAATGTCTACTGGTGCGGTGGTAGTTAAAAGTTTACGATAGATGCTATCTTGATTAAAAATTACATCTTGACCGCTATCATCAAGTTTAAATACTGCTGTTTCTGACATAGCCGTTAATACGGACTTAAGTAATTTATCTTCACGTTCACTTGTGGCAACATTCAATCCTAACCAATTAAGCAAAACTTCCTTATACTTCTCCTCTGTCACAGCCATAGCGACATCAATAATATCCATATTCAAAGTAAAATGTATCTCTTTTGGATATCTCACACCGCCTGTTCTCTCAGAACTAACAGGCTTAGTATTATCCTGAAAAACAATTTCCCCCAATTTCCAATACAGTTCAAACGCTACAATTAGAGCTTCCATTTGCGATTTTAATAGTTGATTGTTATTCACTGTTTGGCGAAATTGATCATCCGAAACGCCATGAGCACTATACACTGGCGAAGAGTATGCAACAAGCTTATTCATGAGTTCATCCGAAATACGAATTGACTCACCATCTTGAACCGAATACTTTACTTCTGCCGGACGTCCTTCACTCTTCCAAATCAAAATAAAAAGGGCAAGTGTCGCTTTAACATTGGGCAAAGACGACTTAATGCCAAGTTTTAAATCTATATCTTTATAAATTAACATGTTTCCTGGCCTTTGCATATGTAGTATCCTCCTTATAGACTTCTATATCCTTCATAATTACCCGAGCAATGGCTTTAGCCAATGAAGGTGGAACAGCATTTCCTACCTGCTTCATTTGAGATCCTTTAGTACCAACAAAGCGAAAAGAGTCTGGGAAAGACTGTATGCGAGCCGCTTCACGAACAGTAATTGCACGATTCAAAAAAGGATGTGTAAACTTTCCTGATGATGGAGTATCAAACCGTGTCGTAATGGTAACAGATATTTCATTTTTTTTCATACGGGTCCAAGTACCACTATAAATAGATTTTGTTAAGTGCTCTTCTGGAAGAACTTCCTTGCCACTATTTGGTGGAATCAATGACAACCTTTCTAAAGCTAAAGCAGAATGATTAGTTGCAACGTGATTATATAAAATAGTTGATTCTTTTCTCAAAGTTTCTTGATAAGAACTTTGTGGCGGGTTTCTGTATTCTTGTTTTTCAGATCCCTCACCAGAATTCAAGTAAGCTAAATCACTTATTGCATCCCATATTGTTACTTTACCTTCTTGTGGTTTTGGAAGTGAAGGAGCAACATCTCCTTGCTTACCAATAATTATCGCACGTTTTCTATTTTGTGGCACTCCATAATCTGAAGCATTCAACATTCCCATGTTTAATTCGTAACCCATGTCATTAAAGATTTGCTCTAGTTCATTCTTAAAATAACCGCGTTCAGCAGTAAGTAAATTAGGGACATTTTCCATTACAAAGTACTTTGGACGTACTTTCTCAACAACTCTCACAAAAGATTTAAAAAGGAAATTACGTTCATCTTGAATTGTTTTTCTCTGACCCTTTTGAGAAAACCCTTGACATGGTGGCCCTCCGATAATGACATCTATTTCCCCTAAATACCTTGAAAATGTTTTTTCAAAATCTACAGTTGTTATATCGGCCACTAGCATATCCGTATTAGGATGGTTTATTTTATAAGCATCTGCTATTGAGAAATCATACTCATTCGCAAATACTACATCAAATCCCATCTGTTCAAATCCCAAAGACATTCCTCCAACACCAGCAAATAAATCGATTACTTTAGGCTTCATTTGGCACCGCCTCAATACGCTTAGATGCTGCATTAAAATAATCTTTATCTAACTCAATTCCTATAAAGTTTCTATTATGTCTTTTCGCAGCTACTCCAGTTGTGCCGCTTCCCATAAATGGGTCTAAGACAGTATCACCCTCAACAGATAAAATTTCCACAAAATGTTCCATTAATTGTTCCGGCTTTTGAGTAGGGTGCTTACCATATTTTTTCTCCCCATTTGGTGTAATTGAGGTTTCTATAAAATCATGTATTAAACGCCCCTCGTTATTAAATGTACCTGTACGTGTCCTATATGTGAAGTATAACCATACTTCAGTTGAATTGACAAAATGGAGGTTCATATTTCGTGGCATTGGATTTAACTTATGCCAAATACCTGTAGTCTTATAATAAAATCCACTTTTTTCTGCAAGCCTAATCAACGTTTCAACTTTAATAATTGCCATGAAAACGATCATGGAACCACCTTTTTTTAATACCCTAGCAGACTCCATAAAAAGGTTGTCCATTGATTTTTGCCAATCATCAAAATCAAGGTCATCCCAACCAGCTGCTCCAAAAAAATTTTCTCTCATTTTCACAAGATTAGTATCTCTATTTTTCATAAAATTCCCTAAATTATATGGGGGATCGGTTATTATCAAATCAACTGATGCATCGTCTAGTTGCTTCATCGTTTCGATACAATCACCGTTGTGTAAACGTATTTCTGCCATAAAGCTCTTCCTTCCAAAACTTATTCTATCGCGCTTTTTCCACTCTTAATCCATTCATCAACTTCTGAAAGTTTAAACTTCCACTGCCGACCAATTTTATGAGCAGGGATATCAGTTTTTTTTATCCAATTTCGGATTGTATCTTTTGTAACCCCTAAATATTCTGAAATTTCCTCAAGGTTTGACCATTTTTCATTCATCTCATTCATTTCATTCACCTCGGACATCAAACTGGTGATAATTATTAACAAACTATTATAACATAAAAGTCTATGAATATAAATCTTTTAATATAAAAGCGCATTATTAAATATAAATAGATGGTAATAGATAATAATAAGCACTGATAGATATTGTTTATATTAAATAATTATTATTTCAATTCCATCTATCATATCGAACCCATATGGTTAGGACATTTGTTATTTATTACATCCATCCTATCTCCGCACCCTACAACCACTCCTTCAGTCGATATGTTTCTCCAATTAATAAAAACAAGGATTTCCAAGGCTAAGAGCACCCACCGCGCGACCGGCAGAATGTTTCCCAATCTCGAAAACCCTTTATTTATCAGTGTTTTGTATAGCCCTATTTCTCTACCCTTGACATCAAGGCAACACACTCAACATGTGTGCTGTGTGTAGTAAAGCTTAATAACTTCTCACATTCTTGCTCATAATTCTTTCGTTATTTTTTGAGCCATTAAACTATTGTTCCATCCTATTCATTCTGTCCCCTTTGACTATTTCTAATAGTTTTAAATCGATAATATCACCAGTCCTTAATCAAATATTAGGAGGTTCCAGCATCAAAGCTGTTGGTATCATAGGATAGGATTATACAACGATATATTAAATTATATATTTTTTCAATAAATTTCCTTATTCGACGAATTATTACAAACATCGACAAAGGGTTTTTAAAGCCATTGTCGAAGAATACAATAAAATTAGTTGTTACTAATATGAAATTGTTCTTTACTTGGATTGGATGGAAATATTAAATATTTAAATATTCTACATTTGAGGAGAGAAGATTATGAATTATGTTAAAAAGAAAGAGTTAATTCAACTATTAGACAGAGTTAGCGAAATAGATAAAATAGTATTCGAAACGGTTAACGGTGAAGAATATGCAGCTAGTAATGAAGATATTTTAGTAGAAGGATTAAGGGAGCCGTTTCAAAAACTTATTCCAAAAACAACTTGGACAAAATATGATTATGCAATTAAGTACGGCCAACTAACACTGTTGGGTATCCAAAAAGATGCCGATGGACAATCTCAGTTAATTATCGGTATAGATGAAGAAGAAACAACATTCATTACAACGACAGAGGCATTATTCCAATTATTCGAACGAATACACATGGGGAACTACTCTTCTTTTCTTATGGAATCTGATGAGAATTTCGATTTGTTAAATTATAACTTTAAATATTGGTTTAAAGGAAAATTAGCGGACACAGATGTGCTACTTAGAACAGTTATTGAAAAAGGGCAACCCATAGCTAGATGTTTTGCTTCCCAGCGATATCAACAAATAGATAATCACATACTAATGTATTGCACTGTTTGGGCACTAGATACATTAAAGTTTAATTTCAAACTTACCTCACAGAAAGTAATGCATTCAAGCATGAAATTAAGTTTTGAATCAGATAAAATATTTGATATAGATGGCATCGGTAAGTTATCATATGGGTTTTCAGTTATTAACTCAGAATCTAAATCGCATTCTGTAGAACTTCTACCAACTTGTAATATCCAAAATGTAGACGGTACTAGAGTCAGTATTATTCTTGATAGAACAATTAAAATTCGCCACTTAGGTAATAGTATAGAGCCAGTCATTAAAAAAATACTTGAGCTAAAACATTTACCCGAGCATGTAGAAAGAGCGATAGAAGTCATTATTTCAGTTAAAAATGAGAAAATAAATCCTTTTTTAGCTTATAAAATTCAACAATCACTGATTGATATAATCGGGAAAAAGGCTTTTAGTACATATATCGATAAATATACACAAGTCTCGTCAGAGAACACATATTCTCTATTAGAGTTTTTCGGCAGACTACACGAGATTCCTGTTCAGAATGAAGACAAGCAGATTCTAATCGAAAGCTTATATTGGTCAACTTTAAATTCTTTTTCAAAAAAATAGATTTTAGACTTACTTTACAAAGTGGATTTAAATAGCCTCTTTGCATTTTGTGTGTATTTTAAACAAAAGTACTATCAACACTAAACACTCCTGCCAAACGAAGAAACCAATCTTATAGTAACTATACAGCCAACAAATTACATAGTTATCTAATCAATTGTTTTTTATTCTACCTTTACTTACATATAGGTAATGTGCTACTTTACGTTATCGTAAAAACTTATCTTTTATCTATTCTAACAAGCGACACAGCACTCATCAGTAAACTGCAGCCAATCATCACTCACCTTCTTGGGCAATCCTAGCATGGGTGGAACATGTGAGGAGATGACAGGGAGTACATTGTTATTGGAATGACATTTGCTCTATATCAATCGGAAGACACAGAATTGTATTATTTTGTAACATTAGTTATCAATAATAATGTGAACAGTTATTTTTAGAAAAAGGTGATAAAATGACTACAACTGTTGATCTTATTGAAAGGGGTTACTTCCCTCAGGAGTTACCACCCCTTTTTCAACTAATTTACAGCCAAAATTACCGATGCTACAGCCTACAAGCAATTGTAGAGTTAAAAGAAGCAGATATATTTCTTATGACATACCTAGACTTAAGCTCCAAAGACGTCATCTATCTATTCCTTATTCCATTACACCACATAAAACTATGTGAAGCAATCGAGGCTAATTGAACAAACATACAGACACATTATGCCAAATCACAAATATCAATAAGCACTCCTGTTGTTTCGACTACACGTGCAGTCACACCAAATAGAGGTTTTGAAGACGTGGTTTTTGAAAGAATTCTTCGCTCGTCTAGTAGCAGGGTATTACTTAGAACTGATATATCTCGTTATTACTCGACAATCTACACCCATAGTATACCCTTGGCGGTTCATACAAAGGCCTTTTGCTAAAAGAAATAGGCAAAATTCGCACTACGGTAATCTGTTAGACGAATGTATGCGTAATTGCCAAAGATGGGCAAACAATAGGAATTCCAATCGACCCTGATACCTTTTTAATAGTATCAGCAATCATAGGCTCAGAAATTAATTTCCTTTTTTCAACAATGTGTAAGGCAAGTAAGGGGTTTAGATTCGTAGATGATTACTATTTATATTTCGAATCAATGTCTGATGCTGAACAAGCTTGCTCAGCCCTGCATAAAACTAAACTAGAGTTGATAACCTTTCTCTTATCAGTATTAATTATGGAGAAATTCAGAATAATAGTATAAATAAGTTAAGACTGCTTTAAAGGGGGCAAACTTTTATGGAGCATGGGAGATATGGATTAACATTAACTAGAACAGTTAATGAAGTATTCGACCCTTGGGAACTTTCTAACTTTATTAATAATTTCGGAAACGAATACTATAAATTAGACCTGTTAAGAACTATCTCGAAAGAGTTACAACATGGAATATCGCCTAGAAACCTTTTAATTTTAAATAATCCTATTAAAAGAAAATACTTCAACTTTGAGTATGTTGATTTGACAAAAGATAATCAGTTTTTTGCGTTTCAATCAATTGGATATCCTATAACTTTATACCCTAATAAGACGATATTAAAAATATCAATACTGATTAGATTGTATAAGAGATTGAATGCAATACTTACACGTAATATCTCTACCAGTATACTATTTCGAGCCTCCAAATTAATAGGTGATTCTTTTACTGATGCTCTTGACGAATTAACATCTGCGGCAATTAGAAATTTACCAAAGACTGCTACTGGAACATTAAAGAATAATATTTCGAATCAAAAGAAGGAATTGGAAAGTGAATTTAACGAATACCTTAAATACGAACATGACATAGATGATTACATTACTATTTTGGATAAAAATAAAAATGACAATGTCACTTCGTTAGAAAAGTTTCCTTTATACTTTAATAGTTTTTTTGAAGCTTTTAATAAAATTCAGAAGCCATTAATTGGAGTTTATTTAGAGGAAGAAAATAAAGTTAAAATTCTCTGCTCCGACCATTTGAAAAAAAGAAAAGAAACGTTACCTGAACTCGACTTTAAGAGCTTCGGACATAACAGCCCTTCTTTCTTTGATGTATTACCTAATGTGGCTCAAGTGGGAAAAACTATTTATGACGCAACCCAAGAGCAAAAAGTAAGGAACGAACAAATTAAAACAGAGCAACTTACTCAAGAATATATAGTTGAAAAAATTGAAACCGAAAAAGTTAAAAGAAAGTTTCTTGAAGAACACATAAAAAATCTGCAACAAAAGAATTCAACTCAAAGCAATAAAATAGGTACAATCGATCAAGAAATTATTAATATTCCTGCTACCCAAATTAAGATTCAAGCTTTTGACGCATACAATCAGCAAGCGAAAAGCCTGAACGACTTACTAAGAAAAAACAAACTTATTGTAAGTAAGTACGAAAATAGAGTTGATCAAAAAGCATAGTTCCAAAAGAATTATAAAGAGAAAAAGAGGGGTTCGCAGCCCCTCTTTGCTATTTCGCCAATACATCTCCGATTTAGTTGTCCTTCCGCACCAACAGTGAGCAACACTCAACATGACTAGTATGCGGGAACATATCAACTGGCTGGACTTCCTTCGCTTCATACCCACCTTGCACTAGAATCTGTAAATCCCTCGCTAGCGTACTCGGATTGCAGGATACATAGACAACCCTTTCTGGTTTCATTGCTATAATCGTATCTAATAGCTCTTGCTCACAGCCTTTTCTTGGTGGGTCGACTACAATTACTTCTGGTAAACTGTTACACTCGTGACCCCGTTCATCTTTATCTGTATCGTTGCTATCACTATTACCTAACTTCTTATACAACTGCGGAATCCATTCCTCTGCCTTAGCGACGGCAAACTCTACATTATCAACCCCGTTAATCTCAGCATTGTACCGCGCATCCTCTATCGCTTCGGGAACAATCTCTACACCATAAACCATCTTTGCCTTTTTCGCTAGAAATAACGTTATCGTCCCAATACCACAATACGCATCGATAACCGTTTCCTCACCCGTCAATTCAGCATACTCTAGTGCCTTTGCGTACAAAACTTCTGTTTGCACAGGATTCACTTGATAGAAAGATCTGGCTGATATACCGAATCGAATATCTCCTATGTAATCAAAAATCTTATCTTCCCCGTATAACACTCTAGTTTCATCACCAAATATGACATTGGTCTTCTCTTTATTCACATTCAAGCAGATACTCTTAATGTTCTGCGACAAGCTCGCAATCTCTTGTACCAATTGCCCTTGATTTGGCAGTGACTTGCCGTTGATTACGAGGACAATCATCACTTCATCTGTCTTAAATGCCGTGCGAATGACCACATGACGCAATAAGCCTTTGTGTGTAGATTCGTCATACGCTGTAATCCCATGCTTTTCGGCAAGCTTTCGTACTTCTACGACCAATTCATCATTATAGGAATGCTGAATATTGCATGCGTCCATTGGAATAATCTCATGACTTCGAATTGCATAGAATCCACTGACAAGTCCTGCTTCATTATCGATTGCCGCTCCAATCGGAACTTGCGCCTTGTTACGATAATTCCATGGGTTGTCCATGCCAATCGTCGGATGCACCGTCACATCGGTTAACTTACCAATCCTTTGCAGGTTATCGATTACAATCTGACGTTTGAATGCAAGTTGCGCCTGGTAGTCCATATGCTGTAACTGACACCCACCACAACGCTTCGCAATCGTACAAGCAGGCGTTACCCTATTTCCTTCACTGGTTGAGATGATATCCATCAGCTTCGCAACGGCAAACGTCTTCTTCACGAAAATAATCTTTGCTTCCACTGTTTCCCCAGGGAGCGCCTCAGGAACAAACACGGTAAAATCATTATATTTGCCAATCCCCTGACCTTCATGTCCAAGGGCATGGATAGTAATTTCAATGATTTGATTCTTAGCAACGGGAATTACTTGGTTCCTCTTATTCATTTCGTTCTCCAATCCATCACAAGCGCAAACCTTTGCTGTGATAGTTTTCCTGTGATAGTTTTCTTTGATACATTATATCGAATCTTCCTTAAGAATGAAAACGAAAGAAACGAAAGACAAAAAAAGTGCCCTATCGGACACTTAGATACTCTTGCAACGCTTCGATTCCCGTTCTCTTAATTAAGTCACCAAAGCGTTCGTGCTTAAGCGAGTACTCTTTGAAGTAGGTAATAATCTGCCTTACGATATCCTCTACTTCTTCTCCCTTAACAAAAGGCACAGCTTCTACTGCTAGCTGAGGGTGGCGACCAAGCTTACCTCCGACTAGAATACGATATCCAGTATCAAGATTCTCAATGGCACTTGTTGGACATACTCGAACACACTCGTCGCATCCAACGCAATGGTCTTGATTGATGACAATTTTCTGATCGATAAAGTCAATAGCATCCTCTTTGCAAACATTCAAACAACGCATACAAGATATACACTGATCTAAATTCACTTCCACAATTGACCTAGCCATAATCGCTAAATCATTAATTTGCGGTTTCGAGCAACCATTCGGACAACCAGAGAAAACGATATCAAACACGTGATGATTCGCAATACGTTCTCCAAACTTGTGACGAATGATTTCATCTAATTTCATTTCCTCTACAACCCTAGCGATTGATTCTGCCACCAGTGATGTATCCACTACAGCCTTTGGACAACCCTGTATGGCTTTACATTGAGAAACTGCAAACCCTATGCGATTGTTAGTAGGATTCTGGCTGTTCATGGTACCGCTCCTTACTCGTATCAATAATTCTCATTTTACCACGGTACTTACTGGGATTTCAGTGGCAAATACCACAATAATTGTTACAATAATGTTAAATTTCTACCACTTCTTATGTTCGTAACGTTCTAGAAATCGCATCAGTTGCTCTCGTAGAGTCTGTACGCGGATTTTCTCCACCGCTAGGTCCTCTATCCCTTGTAAATCCAATGTATCGAATTTAGCAAGTACTTCTGTTTCAAATTGTTCTTCGCGATGCTCTAATTTCTTTATAACATTTCGCAGTCTATGGTAACGGTTTTCTAGGCCTTTTTCCTGCTTAATTATTTTTTCCATTTTTCGATTAACTGAATTAATTCTTGTTGAAATTCTAAGTTCGCTTTTTTCTCCTCCATCAATTTATGTATTTCCTCTAGGTTGTTCTCGTGAAAAAATTCCAGTACTTCATTGGACATCTTATCATTCCGCTCTTTCAGGATTTCTACCCCTGCGGCTACTTGTTTAATTACTTCGGCAAATACTTCATTGACTTCATTGTTGTGGTTCATGTTGTGTTCCCCCTCATAATTCACTATAGTCTCTAGTTCTTGTTTAAGTACATCTTCTTGTCTATTTTCATTTTCATTATTTTCTTCATTATTTTCTTCATTGTTATCAGTATGCTCATTATTATTTTCACTGTTTTCATTATTTACATGCTCATGTAGGACGACCTTGCCATTCTCAAACACTTCAAATCGTAGATCTACCTCAGGAATCCAAAGCTTCTTCGGATGACCCTTCTCCTGAATTTGCGACGCCATGATTTGATAAATATAATTTGAGCTTGTTTCTAACCGCTGTTCTTGAATTAGGTACTGATAAATTTCATCGTTGGCAATTTCCCATTCTGCTAGTAACCAGCGATCCATATCATATATTTGAACAAAACGAACATCCTCGTCCATATGTAATTGACGTTCTATTTGGGCGATTGGTGTCTTTGTTTTTTTGGATACCTGTTTAATAATCTTATCTAGCGATTGCGGCTTCCCTATTTGCAGCAAAAATTCATAGGCAATATTATTCATCTGCAATGAAAACTGTTTCAGTCTTATCACATCTTGTTCCATGATAAATGGTGTACTGCTTTCTAGTAAAACAGCATCTACTAAATCTCTAGCGCCCATATAATATACAGAGTGGAAATAATCATCATATGGTTCGAGCAGTTGATATAATTCCGATTTGCTAACTTCTTTTTCTTGCACCATGAGGAACCTTTTTAAAAAACTCAATGGCGTGTAAACTGGTTGCAAAAGTATCTCCCCCTTGAAGCTTGTTGGCACCTTCTTAACATATTACTTGGATTCAAGTCATTTGACAAGGATAATTCGGTACTAAAAAACGGCTTTTATCAAAGGATTATTCCTTGAACAAAGCCGTTACTTGATTAAACTTCATCTTCTACAACGAGCGCCGTACCATAGACGAGTATTTCTGCTGCCCCTTGCGCAATTTGTGCGTTCATAAAGCGCAGATTCACAATAGCATTCGCACCACGGGCCTCAGCTTCTGCGACCATACGCTGCACAGCACGTTTACGAGCGTCATCCATGAGATTAGTATACTCTTTAATTTCGCCACCTACAATGTTTCTTAAGCCTGCAATGATATCCTGCCCAATGTGTCGCGCTTGAATCGTACTGCCCTTCACATAACCAATTGTACGAACAATTTTCTTCCCTGGAATTGTCTCAGTATTGACTAGAATCATCTGTACCTTCCTTTCGTCGTTCCTTCATTCTCTCAATGAGTAGACTACCTAAAATTACTACAACTCCTACTGCACCAACAATTATGTAAATCCCTGGATTCTTGTAATCACCAAAAAACGTGGCAATACTGCTACCAATCACCCCAAGAAATCCAAATGCAATTAACAACATACCCAGACAATGTATAGGATTCAAAAATCATCACCGCCCATAACATTATTTACTATTATATCATTAATTATGAGCATTTATGAAAATTAAGGAAAATTTAATTTAATCGTGTACAGAAAAACGCGAAAAAAAAAATACAAGCAAAAAATAAGAGAGCAGTCACCTGCTCTCTATCTACATAGCTATTTTACATAACTATTTTGCAAAACTATAGCTTCTTCAATTCTGTTATGATCAGTTCATTGACTAATTGAGGGTTTGCTTTTCCTTTGGTCTCTTTCATGACTTGCCCTACGAAGAATCCAACAGCACGCTCTTTACCATTCTTGAAATCTTCTACCGATTGTGGACTAGACTCGATTGCTTTTTTTACGATAGCAAGGATTGCACCTTCGTCGCTAATTTGCTCTAAGCCCTTTTCTTTTACAATCGTTTGTGGATCTTTGCCTGTTTCCAGAATTTCTTGGAAGACTGTCTTAGCTATCTTTGTGCTGATCGTACCAGCTTCAATTAAGCTCACCATCTTGCCTAGATTCGCTGGATCAAGGGTAAGATTCTTAAATTCAATATTGTTAGCGTTCATATAGCCAAGTAAGTCACCTTGCAGCCAGTTGGCAGCACTCTTGGCATCCTTACAATGCTCCATCGTCTTTTCGAAGAACTCTGCCAGCTCTCTTGATGAAGTGATAACACTTGCATCATAAGCAGATAGCCCATGTTCCGCCATATAACGTTCCTTACGTTTATCTGGAAGCTCAGGGATTGTTGCTTGAATCTGCGCAATCCACTCATCATCGATTTCTAGTTTTACTAGGTCTGGTTCAGGGAAATAGCGATAGTCATGGGCTTGCTCTTTGCTTCTCATCGAGATGGTTTTGCCTGCTGCATCATCCCAGCGGCGAGTCTCTTGAATGACCTTCTCACCTTCACGCAGAACCTGCGCTTGGCGTTTCTCTTCATACTCAAGGCCCTTCTGAACACCTTTAAAGCTATTCATGTTCTTCAGCTCAGCTTTTGTACCGAGTTCCTGTTGGCCTATAGGGCGCAAGCTGATATTCGCATCGCAACGAAGACTGCCCTCTTCCATCTTCACGTCTGATACATCTGTATACTGGATAATTGCCTTTAGCTTCTCCAAGTATAATCGTGCTTCTTCTGGAGAACGAAGATCAGGCTCTGATACGATTTCAATCAACGGTGTTCCTACACGGTTATAGTCTACTAAAGAGCTACTACCATCGGCCGAGTGGATTAGTTTACCTGCGTCTTCTTCTAAGTGAACACGGGTAATTCCAATGCGCTTTTTCTCGCCGTTTGGCAGATCAATATCAATATATCCATGCTCGCCGATTGGCTTATCGTATTGCGAAATCTGATACGCCTTTGGAAGATCTGGATAGAAATAGTTCTTACGGTCAAACTTACTCTGCTGGTTGATTCTGCAATTTAGCGCCAAAGATGCTTTGATTGCATATGTCACTGCTTGTTCATTAAGCACCGGCAGAACCCCTGGTTGTCCCAAACAAACTGGGCAAGTATGTGAATTCGGTGGAGCACCGAAGGCTGTTGAACAACCGCAAAAGATTTTCGTATTGGTGTGCATTTCTACGTGGACTTCTAATCCTATGACTGTTTCAAAGTTCAATTTCTCCACCTCCTAAAGAACTGGTCTTTGCTTATAGAACTGTGTTGCTTGCTCATAAGCATAAGACGCTTGTAATATCGTAGATTCAGCAAACGCTTTACCAATCAATTGTAATCCGACTGGTAGACCGTCAACAAACCCACATGGAATGCTAATCGCAGGTAAGCCTGCTAGGTTAATTGGAATCGTGCAAATATCATTTAAGTACATTGTCAGTGGATCCGCCGTTTTCTCACCAATTTTAAATGCTGTCGTTGGTGCCGTTGGTCCGACAATTAGGTCATACTTCTCAAATACTTTATCGAAGTCTTGCTTAATTAATGTTCTTACTTTCTGTGCTTTTAAATAGTACGCATCGTAGTAACCAGAGCTTAAGGCATATGTACCTACCATGATTCTACGCTTTACCTCTTCACCGAAGCCTTGGCTACGGGTTTTCTTATACATATCTAGTAAATCCTTCGCACCATCAGCACGAATTCCGTATTTCACACCATCATAACGAGCTAGATTAGAAGACGCCTCTGCAGGAGCTATCAGATAATAGCTTGCTAGGGCGTACTCTGTATGCGGAAGGGACACTTCTTCAATTTCCGCACCAAGGGCTGCTAATTGGTCAATTGCCTTCTGAATTACTGCGCGTACCTGAGGGTCAATTCCTTCCCCCATGTATTCTTTAGCAACAGCGATCTTTAGTCCCTTAATATCACCTGTTAATGCGTCTCTATAGTTAGGCACAGTAACATCAGCAGAAGTAGAATCTTGCTCATCATACCCTGCAATCGCTTGTAGTACATCTGCGGTATCCTCTACGTTTCTTGTTAAAGGACCGATTTGGTCTAGAGAAGATGCATAAGCTACGAGTCCAAAGCGTGACACAAGTCCATACGTAGGCTTTAACCCTACTACGCCACAATAAGCTGCTGGTTGACGAATCGATCCACCTGTATCAGATCCTAAAGCGAATACAACCTGTCCTGCAGCAACGCTTGCCGCCGAACCACCGCTAGAACCTCCCGGCACATAATCGAGATTCCATGGATTTCTCGTAATCTGGTAAGCAGAATTCTCTGTTGAGCTGCCCATTGCGAACTCGTCCATATTTAACTTACCCATAGGAACTGCACCTGCTGCATGTAAACGTTTCATTACCGTTGCACTATATGGCGGAATGTATCCTTCTAAGATTCTACTACCACAAGTTGTCGGCATCCCCATTGTGCAGATATTATCTTTAATCCCTGCAGGGATACCTGCCAGAATTGGAAGATCTTCCGCATCTTCTAGTTCCGTAATCTCTTGCTCTATTTGCTGTGCTCTTTTCGGAGCTTTCTCTTGATTTAATGCTAGAAATGCCTGTACTTTATTATCTGTTGCCTCGATGCGCCCAAATGATTCTTGCACAAGTTCTGAAACCTTTATTTCTTTATTTTTAAGTAAACTATGTATCTGACTAATGCTATTTTCTAAAATTGACACAAGCTTGTCCCTCCTACTACTCTATGATTGGCGGTACTTTAAAGTGTCCGTCCTCGTTACTTGGCGCATTACGAAGTGCCTCTTCTCTAGGTAAAGAAGGAACTACTTCATCTTTTCGCATAACATTCTTTATATCTAGTACGTGACTTGTTGGTTCCACATCGTCAGTAGAAAGCTCATTAATCTTCTCTGCTAAATGTAAGATAGAATTCAACTGCCCCGTAAATTTCTCCTGCTCTTGCTCAGAAAGCTGTAATCTTGCCAGATTTGCTACGTGTTCTACCTCTTTGATCGTAATACTCAAAGATTCCACCTCCTAAAGGATACGCTCATATGTATGAAAACTTAAAATCATTGAATTATTATATCATATAGCTGATTTTAAAGACAAATATTAGATTTTGTCGTTGACGATGATTATCAATAATGATATTATAATAACTTTTTAGAAAAATTTTTTTGAAATTTTCTTCACAATGTTCGTGAAGATTTGAATAATCCCCCGTAACCTCTGATATCATAGTAACCATCCAAAATCCGTCTGTGAATCTCGACTAAATTGCTAGCGATTGACAAGACTTTTTTTATCCGTTATATTTTAGACAAGTTTACTACACTTTAGAGAAAAAATTTGAGGAGGAACTTACATATGGCATATTTAATTAGTGAAGATTGCATTAACTGCGGAGCTTGCGTAGATAGCTGCCCTGTAGACGCTATTTCTGAAGGCGCATCAATCCACGAGATCAAAGCTGATGTTTGCATCGATTGCGGAGCTTGCAACGACGTTTGCCCAGTAGACGCTCCAAACCCTGCATAATTGAAATTTGCACAGTAAAGCACTGTTTCTTAGGAAACAGTGCTTTTTTACTTAGTGGATTAAATCTAGAATAAACTTTTTTAAATCTACAATCCGTGGATATTTCGGCTTCTTATCCGTTCCGCCAATAATAATCGGAATTTCAGAATCTTGGCGATGAAGAGATCCATGGCTACCGCCACCATTATGGTTCGCGCTCCCTTGGGATTGGAACTCATAGCCCGGCTTCGCTGTTACGACAAGTACGTCTTGTGTACGTTGTCCGAAAAACGCGGCTTGTAATCTCTTGAGGGCATCAGGGTAGTCGTCGTAGTCGATACGATTATCTTTCACATGTAGGTCTAATACCTGATAATCTCCTGAGATGTTCCACGTTTGATTATACGGATCTGTATAATCTCCTGTTTCACTATACACAAGTTTTAAGTCTTTCTTCTTATTAGAGTCGTGATCTCTTTTCTCTACGGTGATTTGTTGGTTGTTACGATGGGCAACAAAGTCAATGCGCGAATCTGCTAATAGAGCTTCCATGATTTTGTCCTTTTTCATTCGGAAGAAATATAAGTAGGTCAACCGCTCATTATTACAAATCACTACATCCATCGTAGCTGAATCAATGGGCTTGCGCAGGTTATGGATTGTTAAATCGCTAAGGATTTCTGGCAGCGGGATTTGCCCTATTCCCTCTTTCACATCTGTCTGTCCATGATCGCTGAGAATAATCCAAATCGTCTCTTCCATGGCCTTTTCTGGGCCGCCTAAAGCGTCTAACAGCTGCCCAATTTTCTTGTCGATTTTCTGAATCGAATCAATGGCAAATTTCGTCCCTTTTTTATGTACCGCTTGGTCTAAATCCGGGAAGTACATCATCGTGAAGTCTGGCAGTTGCTTCTGTCTTACGATTTCTTGAAATACTTCAATCGTATATTCGTCATTTAAGCCATATCGCTTAAATACTGATGATGGTGCATTAATATCGTATGGTTTGTTGAGTTCTCCCTTGACTAGCTTACCCACCGTTAGTATATTAGGGCCTTTTACCTTTTTATTATTCAATTGAAATTTCGTCATGAGGTTTAATAGAAACGGCATCTTCATTGTGTGTTCTGACTTGCCGCGATATACGCCGAAATTTATGTTACCTGTGGTTAACCCTCTCTTTTCTAAATCTTCATAAATTGTCGTTACTTTCTTGCTTAAATGCTTGCTATGCAAGTCATGAATTACGTCTTGTAAGACCTGCTTGAACCCTAGACGCCAGGTAATGCCAAAGCTACTTCCATAGTCGACAATACGGTTCTCTTTGGGGTTATACCACATAAGGCCTGGCACATGGTGCTCATCGGGGTAACAACCTGTGATGATAGACGAATCAACAACGCACGACATGGTCGGCAATAATGTGACTCCTCGTTTAATAAAAGTTCCCGTTTCTGCAATGGCAGACATATTTGGCACTTCGCCACGTTCCATCGCTTTCTCTAATGGCCCTGGCAATAGTGAGTCTACAAGTAAAAGGATAACTTTTTTCATATGTGCCTCCTTATAAAAGCTAATCTGGCTTTAAAAAAACTTCAGAGATTTGCAATATTACGAATCGTCCAATAAAATCGGAAACATTTTACGGATATCAGTAGAATTATCGGTATATAAGTAGGATAATGACTAGACTTAACAAAGAAAAACAGATGCCTACTACATAGATAAACGTTACGATGTGGGGCTGACTAAGCCCTAGTTTCATCAGACGGTGATGGACATGCCCTTTATCTGCTACATAAATCGGCCGGTTTTCACGCCACCTTCGAAACATAACGTACAGAGTATCAAAAATCGGAACGCCAAAGACGAATAGAGGTACAAATAATGTCAGTATAGTTGCCCCTTTAAAAGCACCTTCTATGGAAACCCCCGCTAGAATGCAACCTAAAAACAGAGCCCCTGCATCCCCCATAAAAATTTTTGCTGGATGAAAATTATACTTTAAAAATCCCAGTGTTGTTCCTAAGAGAGCAATCGAAAGTAATGCTAGGATTTCTTGTTTTTGTATGAGTGCAATTAAGAACAATGTCATGGCAGAGATTGCCGAGATTCCCGCAGCTAAACCATCCATTCCGTCCAAAAAGTTCAACATATTCATGATTGCAACAATCCAAAGAATCGTTAAAAAAAAGCTAATAATAGAGAAAAACTGCCAAGTCACTTGATCATCAAACATGAAGCCTCGTATGCCGAGAATTCGAATACCACCATAATATAAAACTGTGGCAGAAATGACTTGTACAATCAGTTTCGGCCAAGCAGGAAAATCCTTGCCATGGGCTTTATTCCAATCATCAATAATACCTACCATAAGTACAAGGGAACCGGCAAGAAACAGAGTGACAATTTTTTGGTTCATCGGGATAAAGAGCAACGCAGAAACCCCTAAACCTAAAAAGATTGCGAGCCCGCCGAGCAATGGAATCGGATCGGCATGTATCTTCCGTCCATTCGGTTTATCGACAATCCCTAAGCGAATCGCAATTTTCCTAGTTATAGGAACAAAGGCGTATGTAATTAAAAAAGCAGTAAAAAAGGAAAAAACATACGTCACATGAATCCCTCCTAAAGGGTGTGCGTTTATTTTTTCCCAAAATTTATTCAGTATGCTTAATTTTATCTAAAAACTCCGCTTCAGTAAGAATCGGTATGTTCAGACTGGTCGCTTTGTCTAATTTCGACCCCGCTTTTTCCCCGGCGATTACGAAATCCGTTTTCTTGCTGACACTGCCAGTCACTTGTGCTCCAAGCTGTTCTAACATCTCCGTTGCCTCTGTTCTTGACAGTTTCTCCAGCGTTCCAGTTAATACGACAGTCTTACCCGCGAACATGGAATCAGCGGTATTCTGTTCATCACCGAAAGCATTAGCAAATGATGCTCGCTTATCATTATATGCAAAATTTACTCCTGCTTGTTGCAGCTTATCAATGACCTTTAAGAATTGTGGGTTCCTAAAGTACTCTAAGATACTTTCCGCCATTTTATCACCAATCTCAAACACTGCTGTAAGCTCTTCTTCCGATGCTTGTTGTAATGCTTGTAAGGTCTTAAAGTGACTCGCAAGAATTTTACTAGCCTTACTTCCGATAAAGCGAATTCCAAGTCCGAAAAGTAGCCGCTCCAATGAATTGTTCTTACTCTTCTCGATGGCGGCCAATAAATTATCGACGGATTTCTCGCCCATGCGCTCAAGGGGTAGTAGTTGTTCCTTCTGTAAAAAGTATAAATCTGCCGCATCTTCAATGAGCCCTGCTGCAAATAATTGAATGACTACTTTCTCGCCAAGGCCTTCAATATTCATCGCATCTCGTGACACGAAGTGAATAATTGCTTCTTGGTGTAATGCAGGGCAGCTAGGATTGATACAACGGATGGCCACTTCACCTTCCAACTTTACAAGGCCGCTATCACATGCAGGGCATTCCGACGGATACTCTATTTCCTTTTCTTCACCTGTGCGTTTTTCTGCAAGGCTTTTCACGATTTCAGGGATGATATCGCCGGCTTTTTGGACAATCACTTGGTCGCCAATGCGGATATCCTTTTCTTTAATTAGGTCTTGATTATGTAACGTCGCCCTACTTACAACCGTACCAGCTAACGCCACTGGCTGTAATACCGCCGTAGGGGTTACAACCCCTGTACGCCCTACACTAAATATCACATCTTCAATAATACTAAACCCTTGCTCAGCCGGAAACTTAAAGGCAATCGCATAGCGCGGGCTCTTCGCAGTAAATCCTAGCTGCTCTTGCTGTGAGAACTGATTGACTTTAATCACTAATCCATCAATGTCATACGGTAGATCATGACGGTGTTGCTGCCAATACTGTGCAATTTGTATCACATCTTCTATAGAATCAATTGTTTTGTGCTGAGGGTTGATTCTAAGCCCTAAGAATTGAAATACTGGGAAAATATCCTTTTGCTCTCGAAGCTCTACTTGTTCCCTTGCAAAGGTTGGTTCATCGACAAACCCTAAACCGTATAAGAATACGTCTAATGCTCTTTTCTCGACAATTTTCGGATCGAGTTGGCGTAACGAACCTGCGGCAGCATTGCGCGGGTTCGCAAATATCATATCACCGTTTTCTTCGCGCTCTGCATTAATTCTTGCGAACTCTTTTTTCGACAGGTAGGCTTCCCCGCGCACTTCTAGTGTTACTGCTTTTCGTAACCGTAAAGGAATAGACCTTATGCGCTTGATATTCTCCGTAATATCTTCACCAGTCGTTCCGTCTCCTCTGGTAGCACCACGAATTAATTGACCGTTCTCGTAGTAGAGAGATACCGCTAACCCATCGATTTTCAATTCGCACACATAGGATACATCGTCGGTTCCGAGGTCCTTCTTAATTCTCCGATCAAATTCTTTAAGATCTGCTTCATTGAACGCATTTCCAAGGCTATACATCGGAACGATATGATCTACCTTCTCAAACTGAAGAAGCGGAGCTCCTCCCACCTTTTGAGTGGGGGAATCCGCTGTAATTAGTTGTGGATACTGTGTTTCTATCTCTTGCAAACGATTCATCAATTGATCATACTCATAATCTGTAATCGTTGGTGCGTCGAGAACGTAATACTGATAATTATGCTCCTCAATGCTATTGCGAAGCTTTTCTAACTCTATGATTACCGCTTGTTGGTTCACGATGAACCTCCTATTAGCTTAATGCCTTAGTGACTGGAGGAACAATTTGTTTCTTACGAGATAGCACGCCTGGCAGATGGACTTCATGAGCTTCTACCTTCTTACCAAAGGACTTCTCAGCAATTTCTTCATCTCCGACCACTAGGAAATACGTTGCTTCTTCGAGGATATTGGTGCACATAAGTCCTACGAAATCCGCATTATTCTTCTTTAGTGTAGCACGCATTTCCTCTAATAATTCCTCTTTACGCTCGCGGAATTTCGCATTGTCAGTCATCATTACTTGACCAATCATGAGCAATTTATTGCCAAGTTTGAAATCCTTCAAGTCTGTATTGAGTACTTCAGTTGCAGTATTCGAAGTAAGCGGGCTGCTTGAGCCTAAAAGCTGCATCCCATATTCCTGAAGATCTACTCCACAAATCTTCGCTAAATCCTCCGCCACACGCACATCTTCCTTCGTGCAAGTCGGAGAACGGAATAATACAGTATCAGAAATAATTGCCGAAAGCATAAGACCAGCGTAAGATGGTTCTGGTTCTAGTCCATACATACGATATAGGTTTGCTACTACGGTACAAGAACAACCTACTGGCTCCACACGGAAGAAGATTGGGCCTGAAGTCTGAATATCGCCAATGCGGTGGTGATCCACTACTTCGATGACTTCTGCTTCATCTATCCCCGAAACTGCTTGACTGCGCTCGTTATGGTCAACTAGGATGACTTGCTTAGGCTTTGCCGTAATAATTTCTTGGCGTGAAATAGTCCCAATCACCTTATGATCTGCGCTTACCACTGGGAAACTACGGAATCTATGGTTTAATACAATCGACTTAACCTTCTCCATGTCTGCTTCTTCATCAATGGCTACAAGCTCTGTCTTCATTAAATCTGAAACAGGTTGATGCAAGATTGCGTTCACATCTACAGCCGTCGCTGACGCATTTTCTGTTACCTTTTCAAGACAAAACTCACCTAAGTCCCCTAGAGTGACAATCCCCATAGGTTTCCCTTCAGTGCAGCAAACAAAGGCATGGTTATTCTTCGTGGCACGGATTTTCTCCCCCACTTCTAATAACGATGTACCATTGTTCACAACTAGTAGGTCTTGATTCATAATGTCCTTCGCATGTAACTTCACATCTGCTACAAACTCTGGGAATTGCTCTTTCCAGAACTCATACACCCAGCGAGTTTCTGTACTTGGTTCGCCTAAACGACCCGCTACTACTTGCTCTTCACCGATACGATTCTTCAAGCGGGCATACGCAGAAGCTGCGCAGAATGAATCCGTATCTGGATTCTTATGACCTAACACATACACTTTTTTTGACATTGGAGATACCATCCTTCCATTCTATGAAAATTAAAACTACGCTAGCTATTACAGTGAAAATTAAGTTCAATCATAGTGTTCTAGATATGTAAACATATAGCAAGTTGATATGATTATTGCACCTATAAAGAATGACTACTTATAGTATCTATAAATTCTATAGTACTATAATTCGCATATCCGAGTAAACATATATGTTTAATTATAATTAAATATTTTTTCTTTATCTATACTTTCTTCACTGGAGCAAATTTAGCCATCAGCTTCTTAAGTCCGGTGGGCTTATCAAAGGCAATCGATAACTCTAGGCTATCGTCAGATCCTTTGGTAGATACGATTGTACCAATCCCCCAAGCTTTGTGCTCGACCTTATCACCTGGATTCCAAGATTCATTTAAGTCTGCGCCTTGGACTTCGATCTTACGCGCACCCTTCATCACAGTTGCTTGGCTTGTAGCACCTATTCTTTGATTTCCACTGCCATATCCCATATTCGAACTAGCTTGATTGCGAACTCCTCGCACATCTTCAATCAATTCCTTAGGGATTTCTTCAAGAAAACGAGATGGACTATTATATTGTGTTCTACCATATAACATGCGCATACTTGCACAAGTCATGTATAATTCTTTTTCGGCACGTGTGATTCCCACATAGCAAAGACGACGCTCTTCTTCCATTTCACTCTCATCCATTAGAGAACGATTATGCGGGAAGATCCCTTCCTCTAAGCCTGCTAAGAAAACAATTGGGAATTCTAGCCCCTTGGCGCTATGCATCGTCATCAGAATTACCTGTCCACGGTCTGTTTCTGTCCCGTCGTCCACACTATCGATATCGGCAATGAGGGCAAGATCTGTTAGGAATGCTACTAAAGATTTATCTTCGCTGCTACGTTCGAACTCCTGTGTAACAGATAAGAATTCTTGAATATTCTCGATGCGAGCTTGTGCTTCAATCGTGCGTTCATTCTCCAGTTCTTTCTTATAGGCTGTCATTTTCAGAACCTCTTCTACTAGCTCTGTGACTGGTAGGAACTCTTGCATTGCTCGTAGGGAACTGATTAAGCGGAAGAATCCTTGGACACTACTGACGGCCCTTGCAGAAAGTCCAACTTCCGAAAGATCAGCACACGCCTCATACATGGAGATTCCTTTTTTTCTACTATATTCTTCTATTTTATCGACTGTCGTGTCACCAATACCACGCTTTGGAACATTGATAATACGCGTCAAACTAGTATCGTCTTTCGGGTTAGCGAGTAAGCGCAGGTACGCGAGTAAATCTTTAATCTCTTTACGATCATAGAACTTCAATCCACCGACAATGGTATAAGGAATGTTCGACTTCATGAAAAGTTCTTCAAATACACGTGATTGGGCATTGGTTCGATACAATATGGCAATTTCTCCGTATTGGTGATGATCGCGAACTTTATCTAGAATCTTTTGCGTAATAAAATAGGCTTCATCCTGCTCGCTATACGCTTGATAGAATTGAATCCTAGAACCTTCATTATTCTCCGTCCATAGCTTCTTATCTTTACGTTCGCTGTTGTTCTTAATTACTTCATTGGCTGCAAGTAGAATCGTCTGGCTCGATCGGTAATTCTGCTCCAGCTTAATGACGGCAGGATTCTCATAGTCCTTCTCAAAATTAAGAATGTTACGAATATCCGCTCCACGCCATTTATAAATGGATTGATCAGAATCCCCTACCACGCATAGGTTACGGTGCAGCTTTGCCATGAGGTTAATCAAGTAGTACTGGGATTTATTGGTGTCTTGATACTCATCAATATGTATATATACGAACTTACGTTGATAGAACTCAAGAACATCTGGGAATTGGTCGAACAATCGTACCGTTAGCATAATGATATCGTCAAAATCGACAGCGTTATTACTCTTTAGTTTGCGGTTGTATTGCTCAAAAACCTTCGCAACAGTTGCTTCATAGTATCCGCTATTCTGCTGGCTATATTCTTGTGGGGATAGCAGTTCATTCTTGGCGTTGCTAATGGCCGCCAAAATCCCCCGTGGGTCAAATTTCTTAGGATCAATATTCTCAGCTTTTAAAATATTGCGCACTACACTCTGCTGATCAGATGAATCTAAAATCGTAAAGCTAGAATCATAGCCTAGCTTCTCGATGTCTTTGCGTAGAATCCGTACACATAGAGAGTGGAAGGTAGAGACCCAAACATCATGCCCCTTAGGACCGACAATTCTTTGCACGCGTTCTTTCATTTCTTTTGCTGCTTTATTCGTGAATGTCACTGCCAGGATACTCCATGGCGCAACCCCTTGTTCGATGAGATAAGCTATACGATGAGTAAGTACGCGCGTCTTACCACTGCCCGCCCCTGCCATTATTAACACGGGACCGTTTGTAGTTGTGACCGCAAGCCTTTGCTCTGGATTTAAACCTTCTAGTAATTTCAATGCAATCAACCTTTCATTGTTAGGATTAGTCGAAATTCTACTAATCTTCCAATGAATAATAGCATAAACCGAGCATTTCATAAAGTAGTATCTGGAATTCTTATTAGGGTTTTAGAATAAAAAAGCTCCTCTGTAATAAACAGTTTTATTGTTTAAACTGTCTACTACAAGGGAGCGAATCATAAATGCTATTTTCTCAATCTTTACATTTTAGCGCAATCTTGTCGTTCCATCCCACATCAGTTCTGCTTCCGGTAATAATGGTAAATATTGTAGCCATTTATGAGAATTCAAATGCTCTTGGCTTTGTTGAAGCTTACGGCTATGTTCCATAATAGGGGGAACAATCTGCTTAATATCCCCTTCTAATTGTGAGGCAATTCCGTGTTTTGTCGCTTTACTTGCAGTTTCTACAGCCTTAGTACTTGCTTGCTGGGATAGCGCCAGAGTTTCTAAAGCCTTTGCAGGATTGTGGAAGCCTACACTGTTCTCTGCAGATACGAAATCCCAATACAACTGCCCTTCACGAACGAATTCGCGAGCTTCCGCCAACAATTTATCGTAATCGGCATGTTTTTCTCCTGTGTATTCAGCTGCTAATCGAACAGCTTCATGGGCTTTCACTGATAAGTCTTGAGCAACTAATAGCTGTTCCCATGTCTTTTCTTGTACATAATTTACTCTTTCCTTTACCCATCCAGCATCTTTATCTCCATGACATTGTAAGCAAGATTGCTCAGGAGATTTTAAAGGTGATGTCCAATGGTGAGATGAGATTTTCTTTTTCCCATCTACTCTCACATACGGCATATGGCAGTCTGCACAAGTAACTCCTGCTGCGCCATGAGGACCGTCAACCCAAGTCTCAAACTCAGGATGCTGCATTTTAATCATCTTTGTTCCAGATACCGCATGTGTCCAGTCTGCAAATTGTCCTTTAAACCCATCTTTCTCTGGATTTCCGTCCTTGAAGTATTCATAAATATTCTTCGGATGATACCCATTATCCCAAGGGAAGTGCGGCTTCGATGCTACACCATGATCTTTAGTCTCAAAGTAGTACTCGACGTGACATTGCGCGCACACATAAGAGCGCATATCGTTCTTGCTTGCATTCTTCCAATCGATACCTTGGCGTTGTAATGCCTCGTCTAATGGAACGCTAGTGATGACTAAATCCATAGTTTGAGGATCATGACAATTTGCACAGCCTATAGAATGCATTCCTGGCTTTTGCTCCTCACGCAGTTCGTTAAAGTTCATTGACCAGAAGCTATCACCATACTTTTCTAAGTATGTCGGAATCATTGTCGTTTTACAGTTATAGCACGTTGCTGGTAAACCGGCCTTCTCGTCATATCTGTTTACGCGGTCAATGTGCAAAATATCTTCAATGGCAAACGTGTGTCCACGTGCTCTCTTATATTCATAGGAAAAAGGATAACCTAACCATAAATTCTTCAAATAAGGTTGTGCATGCTTATATCCTTCTGGCAGTTGATTTACGCCATCATGTTTATCATGAGGTACAGACCCACCATACTCCGTCATTACTGTATCTTCACTATTTCTTAAATAACTTTCCCAGTGTAATGGGAATAGTTGTGCAAAAGCTTCATTATTGACTTCTTTTTCGTCTAACCCCGTGCTAAATGTTGGGGTTGCTGTTGTTGGTACATCCTTCGCACATCCAGCGATCACAAAAAGGCCGATAACTGCGATGAAGGCGATGCTCAACAATATTCTATATTTACTCACCTGCTACCATCCTTTCAGAAATTGGTTTCTTGCTAAAATGCGGTACTGTTCGATGACAATCTACGCAAAATTCTTTGGAATCCATTGCCACATTGGTATTCGTCATTTCATGGCAATTGAGGCAGTTCTGATTTACGATTTCCCTTGTTTTAGCATTTGCATGAATTACATCATCCACGTCACCAACTAAATTCTTATAAATATCCTTTGCTCCTGCTTTGGCCTTAAATGGTATTTTCGCTACAATATTATGTGGTGCATGACAATCATTACATGACAAATTGGCATGGGTCGAAAACTGGTGTGTTCTGTGTACACCTGTCATAACATGGCAACTACCACAAAATTCCGGCGAATCTGTATACTTCATGGATACAGCGGTACCAGTATAAAACACGATTGCAAATACTAAAACAAAAAATAGCACTGCCCATCTGTTTGCGTTTTTGAGCCTCTCCCTTAAAGCGCTCATTTCAATATCCACCCCCTTCGTTATAATTAGTAAAACCTTAGTGAAACGCTAGCATAGCGCTAGGAATATAATAGTCTTATTAAAAAAAGATCACTATGAAATAAATCACAAATCACTAGTAATTCAGAAAAAAATTCATAAAATATTCTAATTTTCACCTATAATTTTCCTATTAATATAGGGTTAACAAAAAGACACTTGGATTCCCAAGTGTCTACAGTTCATCAATCTTCAGTTGTATATCTATAACTATTTCTCTTCGTCTGCCTGTAAACGATCAAGCACAAGCTGATAGCCATCTGTTCCGTATTGGAAACAACGCTTTACCCGACTAATAGTAGCTGTACTCGCACCTGTTTCCTTTTCAATTTGGCTATAGGTATATCCTAATCGCAGCATACGAGCAACTTCAAGTCGTTGCGCCATTGACTGGATTTCATTGACAGTGCATAAATCATCAAAAAACTGGTACACCTCTTCTAATGTCTCTAACTTCAGTACGGCAGAAAATAGCTGTTGAATTACTTTATCATCACGCAGTTTTTCGAGCTGCATTGTCATCCCCCTATCCTTTTCACTCTTTAACGCGTTGCATTGTTATATAACATTATACATAATTATTATAGAATAGGGAAGAGTTTCATAATTATTTTTGTACATTTACTGTGATTACATCAGGAACAATCTGGATCCATGTATTTCCAGGCATAAGAGCAATTTCATCATTTCCATTATAGAAACGCATCATTCCATTTACATGTCTCCACGTAACATCTATCATTTTGCCTTCTTGAAAAGCAAATCCTTTTCCAGTAGTTTTCAAATTGATATCAATTCTTCCTACTTTATCTACGATGTTATGACGAGCGTATGCAACTAGGATGTTATTCGCCGTCAATTGTTCCTTACTTGTCATATCAGCATGTGGTTCGTTATTAATAAAGCGTTGATACCGTTGTTTTTCCTCATCGTAAATATATTTCACTTGATAGATATTCCCGTAAGGGATAACGAATTCCTTAGATACTGTCCCCTGAACCTCTTGTCCTTCCGCTCGAAACGATAGAGATGGTAAAGTGTAGTTATCTCGGAATTTGAGTGTTTGTGCACCCTTTGTCAATAGATCAATGTTTGAGTATACATTATGAGGCGCTTTACGGAATTTTTCCCGTTTAAAATACGATCCATTGATTATTTCAGAGATGCTAGGTAGCTTTTCTTTTTGGATTCTGGATAACGCTCCTGGACTCCCACCCGCATGCACTATCACAGCATCATAATCATTGGCGATGTCTAACATATATTCTCTAGCACTGCGAATCGGTCCAATCGTCTCTGGCTTTTGGCTTTGGAAAATTCCAATAAATCGTGTAATCCCGCCTTCTGCCATTACCTCATAGACTATATCCGCTTTGTCCAATCCTGATTGTGGTCGTGCATTCGGACTATTTTCCACAAATACTGCGATTGGCCTATTGTTAACTTCTTTCTCTACTCCCATATTTGTTAAAGGCGCTTTATATTTATATTCAGGTTGCTTGTTTTCACTTTTGGGTTCTTTTTCTTCTACTCTAGGACTTTCTGGTTCTTGACTTGTCGGGTCTACGCTTGTTTGCTCGTCTTTCTTACATCCTGCGAATGCGAATAGTAGAACAAATGCAAATAGTATAATAATTAGTTTCTTTTGCCACGATGCTTTCCTTTGAATTGTCATGATTTCAGTCTCCCTTCCTCTGTCATCTTACAAATTCGACAAAAGTTGGAATTTCCCTGCCCAGAGTAGACATTTAGATTTTTCATTTTCCCTCCAATGCGCTATACTATCTTTAGGAAATCTTGTAAAAGGATGATTACCTATGAAATTTCGTAGCATGAGAGCTAATAAAATGAATATAACCCCTACAAAAGTTAGAGGTGCCTCTAAAGATAATTTGCAAGAAGTTGGTACTATAATCGAAGAACCTAATGTTAAGAAAACTGAGCTAAATAGTCTGAATCAACCTCAGGATCATAGCCTAACGGATCTTGTGGAAAAGTTAAATGAAGTTGCCGCATTAAATTCCAAATTAGATCAACTAGGGCGACACTTCGAAGGTTCCAGATTAGAAGATGTGCTACAAAACTTCGCAAACCCTTGGAGAGTCATGCGCATTAATTTCCTAGTTGGCTTATCGAGGGGAATTGGTCTTACATTAGGGACAGCATTCTTCTTAGGGATATTTATTTTTCTATTAAGTAAAATAGTAACTATGCCTGTCGTTGGCGAGTATATTGCAGAGTTACTAGAGTGGATTGATCAGTACCGTACATATTAGAATCAAATTTAGGAATGTTATGTTAAAAAGCTACCATTAGTTCCGTGGACAAATCGTAAGATCCACGGAAGTATGGTAGCTTTACTTTTTACTTTTTATTGTATGCTCTATACTTTATAATCTCTATACTTTATAATCTCTATACTTTGAACCTAGAGACTAGTTGATTTAATTCATCCGCCATACTTTCTAATGTTTCTGCGGCTTTCGTCACTTCTTCCATAATTGCCAACTGTTCTTGTGATGATGCGGCAATATTTTGCGTGTTGTTCGCAGACTCCTTCGCAATATTGGCAAGCTCGTGGACGGAAGCGCTGATTTCTTCTGTTCCAGCTGACATTTCTTCTGATACTGCAGATAGTTCCTCGATTTGTCTGGAAACTTCAGTAATTGTACTTAGTATTTCTTTGAACATTTCTTCCACATTGCGTATATTTTCAATACCAATACTGACTTGTTTTTTGTTCCCATCCATTGATGCTACGGATCCGTCTACATTTTTACGGATTTTCTCGATGATCAATTGAATACTTCCTGTTGCTTGGGAAGTTTGATCTGCGAGTTTTCTAATCTCATCCGCGACGACGGCAAACCCTCGGCCCGCATCTCCTGCTCGAGCAGCTTCAATCGCAGCATTAAGAGCAAGTAAATTCGTTTGACTAGAAATGTTAGTGATAATCTCGAGAATCCCACCAATTTCTTGCGCGTCTTCTTGTAATTGCACGATGGATTGGGAAGTTTCAATTGTCTCTTTTTCTATCTGACCCATTTGTTCTACTGTTACACCCAGCTGCTTGTTTCCATTACGTGCTCGCTCGGTCATTCGGTTTGCTGATTCAGCAATTGACCCTGCACTCTCTGCCACACGCGTAATGCCTTGAGCCATTTCCTCAATGGCAACTGAACTCTCTTTTGAACTTGCTACTTGCGTCTCTGACCCGAGTGATACCTGTTGCGCTGCTTCTGCTACTGCATTCGTCACTTTCATCGTCTCCTGAGCACTTGCGGACAGTTCTTCAGATGCTACCGCCAGTTGATTGGATACACTCTTGCTACTTTCAATCAAACGTGCAAGAGATTGCGCCATTTCATTAAATGATAGACCGATATGAGAAAGTTCGTCCTTCGTTTCTAATCTCGCTCTCGCCGTTAGGTCGCCCCCAGCAATTGCATGCGCTGTTTGATTTAATGTCTTAATTGCCCGCATAGTAGAAACATAGAATCCGATAAAGAAATACATAACTATAACGCTAATACCAACATTTAAGAAAATTAAGAACAATTTATAATTTTCTTGATTCGCTACATTCTTCTGTAGTTCGGATGCTAATAAATCGCTTACTGTATCAAAAATTTCAAATCCCGAATCGATTGCTGTTGTCGCCGTTGCGAAATATTCTGTAGCTTGAAATTCAATTTCCTGTCCGGATAGTATTTCCTTCTCGATTAACTGAAAATATTGATTCATTGTATGATTTAAATTTTCGACTAACGGTTGTATTTTACCCGACAACGATGGGTTTTCCGTCATGGAAATATGCAAATTATATTCAACGGTTGATAGTTTTGTCTCTGCAGAGCTCTTTAAAGCTAATAATTGGTTTCTTTCTACTTCCGTCATATTTTCACGATTGATAATTGATGTTCCACGGGCTCGTAATTGTCCTAAATCTTCCGCTAACGATGGTAATTCTCGTATGCTTGTCATGATTAAATAGTGACGGTCCAGCTGCGAATCTAGTACTAACGAGGACTGATTTCCCACTTGATTCATTAAACTCTTGATTGCATCCACTAAATCCGTGTGCTGTTGAAAGCTTTTATTCTCTTGTAAGTTGAAAACGTTCTGCTCAATATCATACCATTGTTTTTCAATTGACTGCCAAGGGGATATCGTCTGCAGTAGTGTTCCATCTTTTATATTCTGTTGTTGTATGGACTGTATTACCTGCACAATTTCTTTTTGTTTCTCTACCACTCGGGGTTTTATAGTTTCATCACCACTAAGGTAAGATCCAGCCATGCCGCGATGTTGTTGGACATTTCTCATTAAGTCTTTAAGTAACGTGTTATAGTGTGCGCCAATCTGTTGGTTTTTGGCATTTTCTAGATCCTGATTAATAACATTCATCAGTTGAAGATTTATAATCATAACCAAAACCCCGCCAATACCCACAATACACATGAATTTTTTGATATACGTGAGTTGATTCATAAAAAGCTCCACGGGTCTAACAAACATCTTCCACATAAACTGTCCCCCTCGTAGTAACAAATGACTATTTGACTTTCTTTTATCATAATTGAAAACACGTTTATATGCAGTGATAAAACTCACGGATTACGACCAATTTAAAAAATTTTCAATAGTTGTACTTTCGCAAAAGCACGGTAATTTATTACTAATGTGTTGCTAAAAGAAAAAACCAGATTGATGGGGGGATCAACCTGGTAAAGGCTATGCTATATTCTAGGTATCCTAAGATAAATGATCTTACGGTTTTATTTCTTCATATATTTTAGGATATTCAGAATGATGATTGTCTAATTCCATATATATTTATATTTACACCATCGCTCAGTATTCGTTAGAAGAGCTAGTATAAGTTTCTTATACAGTAGTGTTTAATTGCTTCTCCCAAATATTCATGCTTTCATATTGACCGCATATATGACAATTATTCACAAGCCGCCCACGATATTGATAGCCTCTATTGCGGAACACCATTGTAATTCCTAAGCTTCGAGCCCTCGCTAGACTATACACACATGGTATATCCAGTGTAAGCATCTCCGTTTCAAGCGCATCAATCAAATTATCCATAAGACCCAAACCTCTATATTCCGGTAACGTCGCACAATCTGTCATTTCTGCATTTTTGTGATTCCAATCGATTTCTGCCGAAGCTACACTCGCAATTCTATCATCGATTACGCATACTTTAAACAGTACGTGTTGATTCATAATCTCTGCAATATAGGATGGATCATGTAGTTGCGTTGGATACGTACTAAATACCTTGCGAAATATCTGACTTAACTCTTGAGCATCTGCTGTCGTTGCTGTTCGTGTGACAATCTTGATCTGATCTCGCCGCGAAGTGTCCATGTTGGACGTGTACTGCTCTGTTTCTAGCAAAACTTTATCTTCTTCAGCCGAATATGGATTCTGTTGTCTCTCGTCTTGTAGGAACAACGATAATAGATATGCCTTCTCCCCTCGGAAAAACTTTTCAATTGTACCTTCTATTTGAAACCCGTATCTACGATACTTCCGATAGGAATATTCCCCAGCAGTCACAATAATCTTATCAAGATTCTTTGCTTTTGCGATACACTTTAGTGTTTCTACTTCATCACGAGCCAGTTCATTATTATAATTCACAATCTTGATTCTACTGTTCTTATGATCAAGCACGGCATTTGCAGTTCCTGGCTTACCTTGTTCATTTAGACGCATATTAACTGGTCGCTCCTTGAATATCTTCAAACGCCTTACGTCTCTCTTCACGCATGTTTCCTTCTGGAACTAAACTAATTTCCTTATCATTAAACAATGTTCCCAAGCCGCTGGCTGCTAACTTTTTCCCTTTTTTATCACGGCACAGCTCTTTCGTACAAGTCGTACAATCGCTAGCGCTATTCTCTGGTTCTGTGTATACGCAAATGACACCCTCGTAATTACGCAAAATTGTTTTATCACTAGATTGCGAAATTAAATATTGTGGATTTACTGGAATCTTTCCACCGCCTCCAGGCGCATCGACTACAAATGTAGGAACGCTAAGACCAGACGTATGTCCACGAAGCAATTCTATAATCTCTATTCCCTTCGAGACAGAAGTTCTAAAATGATCAATTCCTTGAGACAAATCGCACTGGTATAGATAATATGGTCGAACTCTCATTTTCACAAGTTCATGACATAGTTTCTTGATAATATGGTGACAGTCGTTAATGCCCTTTAATAGAACACTCTGATTCCCCAAAGGTACACCGATATTTGCAAGCTTTGTGCAAGCTTCTTTCGCTTCAGGAGTGATTTCGGATGGGTGGTTAAAATGTGTATTAATCCATACTGGATGGTATTTTTGAATGATAGCGCACAATTCCGGGGTAATTCTTTGGGGTAATACTACGGGCGTTCTTGTCCCTAAACGAATAATTTCGACATGTGGTATTGCTCTTATGTTTTTCAGCAAATATTCAACTAAATCGTCCGATACACAAAGGCTATCGCCTCCTGATATCAAAACATCTCGTATCACTGGATTGGACTTAATGTACTGAATTGCACGGTTAATCTGTGCTAACGGCATTGTCTTGTCTGTGTTCCCTGCAACTCTTCTGCGAGTGCAATGTCTACAATACATAGAGCATTGATCAGTCACTAATAGTAATACTCGGTCCGGATAACGATGGGTAATCCCTGGCACTGGCGAATCTACTTCCTCGTGCAATGGATCTTCCATATCATGACAACCTGTCTCTAGCTCCAGCTTTGTCGGTATGGCTTGTTTGCGAATCGGACAATCTGGGTTCTTCGAATCGATTAGAGTAGCATAATGTGGAGTAATGGCCATCGGTAGAGTTTCCAGACAGGTTTTAATCCCTTGCTCCTCTTCTTCTGTAAGATCTACAATTTCCTTCAACTCCTCCAAGGTAGTGATTCGATTTCGAAGCTGCCACTTCCAATCGTTCCAATCCTCAGGTGATACATCTTTCCATAAGCGAAATTTGGTATAGTCTTTCCTCAATTGAATTCCTCCTTTTCCCCGAAAAAAATAATTTTCCTCGACTATTCAATTGTATCACGACCAAAAATTTACAACAAAGTGTGTCATCATGGGTCACATGTCTGTGCCTTTCATAACCTTGACTTAGGGGGAGTCACCTATGATATATGGAAAATTGCTCTAGATAACTCCCATCTCGTCTATATTTCAAAATTGCCTTGCTTTTGCCCTGCTTTTGCCCTGCTTGCCTGCTAAAGTATCCATTGATTTAAGGAATCAATACAATACGTTGGTTTCCTGTCTTTTTGTTGCAAATCTTCTTTTGAAGTAAATCCAGTAAAAACGAGTAACGTATCCATACCAGCGTTAAAACCTGTGCAAATATCCGTTTCATAGTTATCGCCAACCATCAGTGCCAAATCTTTTGCTACCCCTAGTTTCTCAAGTGCGTACTGTGTAATGATTGGCATTGGTTTGCCAACAACGATTGGTTCTATGCCAGTGGATGTCGTGACGACTGATACAATCGATCCATTCCCTGGTAGTAGGCCCCGCTCGGTAGGAATCGCGCGATCGAGATTTGTCGCAAGTAGTTTTGCCCCATTGCGAATTGCTAGACATGCAGTAGCAAGTTTCTCATAGTTGATATGACGGTCAATCCCCATCACAACATGGCTAGGATTGTCTTCTGTAATCTGAATTCCTTGGCTTTTAACCGCTTGTATCATCCCTTCTTCCCCAATCACATAGGCACGGATTCTCTCGTGCTGGTTTTCTTGTACTAGAAATCTAGCAGCAGCCATGCTCGATGTATACACATGGTCTACAGTGATTGTAAGTCCATAGGAGTTAAGCTTTTCTGCTACTTGCAGTTGGGTCTTTGACGAATTATTCGTAAGAAACAGAAACGGAATGTTTCTCTCCTGTAACCGCTTTACAAATTCGATTGCCTCAGGAATTGGCTCTGTTCCACGATATATAGTCCCATCTAAATCTAGCAAATATCCTTGATACTTTTTCAACCGCTCCATTCTATCACCTCAGTATTATTCTATGCGAAACAACTTAGAATCACAATTCTAATAGAAATATCGTATAGTGTTGCTAACGCACCACTCTACTACTTCATTAAATATTATACTTTCTTATTATAATGAAAAGAAGATGGCACACTTCGCCACCTTCTCCTGTATCATCCAACTATCTAATTATCTAAAATCCTTACTTCAGTTGCTAGATTACTATTGAACGTTTTTAATTCCTTTTAACCCTATATCGGTACGATAGTGCGCACCTTCAAATGCAATGTAAGGAATCGCCTGATATGCATAATCGCGAGCTTGCAATAAATCCATGCCTCTCCCCATAACACCTAACACGCGTCCACCATTCGTTACAATTTCTCCATCCTTAGTTGTGGTTCCAGCATGGAACACATATACGTTGTTGCCAAACTCCCTATCAATCTGCTCTAGACCAGTAATGACACGACCCTTTTCATAGGTGCCCGGATAGCCCCCTGCTGCCATGACAATACATACGGTAGCATCATTCGACCACTCAATGTCAATGTACTCAAGTTTTCCTTGAATGACGGCACTAAAGACTGAGATGATTTCCGTTTCTAAACGCGGTAGTACCACTTGTGTTTCTGGATCTCCAAAACGAGCATTAAATTCAATAACTTTCGGACCGTCTTTCGTAATCATTAGACCAGCATATAGGACGCCTTTGTAAACAATCCCTTTATCTTTTAGTGCATCGACTGTTGGTTGAATAATTGTTTTTACAACCTCATCCGTAAGCGACGCAGGGAATTGCGGTACTGGAGAATACGTTCCCATTCCACCAGTATTCGGTCCTTCGTTATTGTCAAACACTGGCTTATGATCCTGTGCCATCACCATCGGAACTACCGTCTTCCCATCGACAAATGCCATGATTGTTACTTCTTCACCTTCTAAGAACTCCTCAATCACGACTCGACTTCCAGCGTTGCCAAAGATACTATCGCCCATGATTTGGTCTACAGCATCTAATGCTTCTTCCAAGGTCATAGCTACAATTACACCTTTACCTGCTGCTAAACCATCTGCCTTTACTACAATAGGGGCACCTTGTTTACGAATGTATTCCTTCGCTGCCTCTAATTCTGTAAACGATGCATATGCTGCTGTTGGTATGTTATACTCTACCATTAGTTTCTTCGCGAATTCCTTACTAGCCTCGATTTGTGCAGCATCTTTCGTAGGACCAAATGCTGGTATCCCTGAATCCGTTAATGCATCCACAAGACCAGCAGAAAGTGGCGCTTCTGGGCCGACGACAACAAGATCCATCGTCTTCTGTATGGCAAAAGTAACAATTTCCTCGATGTCTAATTCATCGATTGCTACGCATTCACATTGTGGAATTGTCGCGATTCCAGGGTTACCAGGCGCAACATACACATTCAGCACTTCAGGACTTTGAGCCAATTTCCATGCGAGTGCATGCTCACGTCCACCACGACCAACAACTAAAACTCTCATATTCAAACCTCCTGCGATTAGTGTTTAAAGTGGCGCACTCCTGTGAACACCATCGTTATTCCATGTTTATCTGCTTCTTTGATAGAGTCTTCATCTCGAATCGATCCACCTGGCTGAATGATTGCTGTAATTCCTGCCTTAGCTGCCGCTTCTACTGTATCTGCCATTGGGAAGAACGCATCTGACGCTAGGACTGATCCTTTTGCATTAACTCCCGCTTGTTCTATGGCTATCTTTGCTGAACCGACACGGTTCATCTGCCCTGCTCCAACACCAATCGTTTGATTATCCTTCGCTAATACGATAGCGTTTGATTTCACATGCTTTACTACCTTCCAAGCAAATAATAATTGGCGAATCTCTTCTTCCGTAGGCTGACGCTTTGTCACTACTTTTAATTCGGTTGCCTCTATTGTCTTCAGGTCTTGCTTCTGAACTAAAAGACCACCACCAACCTTTAATGTTGTATACGGATTTCTTAAATCATTGCTTGCCTCTATGTCTATCTCTAACAAACGTAGGTTTTTCTTCGCCGTAAGAATCGATAGTGCCTTGTCTGAAAACTTCGGCGCTACAATGATTTCTAAGAATACATCTTTCATTGCATTCGCCGTCTCTTCATCAACCTCGCGATTGAGTGCAACAATCCCACCAAAAATTGATACAGGGTCTGCCTCATACGCCTTTTGGTAAGCACCGTAAATACTACCTGCAATACCAACCCCGCAAGGATTCGTATGCTTTACAGCTACTACTGCTGGCTCCGAATATTCTGCCAATATCGATAATGCAGCATGGGCATCATTGATATTATTATATGAAAGTTCTTTGCCATGAAGCTGTCTCGCTGTCGATATATTACCAGCATCCGGCAACGCTTCACGATAAAATGCAGCGTTTTGATGAGGGTTCTCTCCATAACGCAGATCTTGGATTTTCTCATACGTCATAGTGATTTTCTCTGGGAACTCTTGTCCTGTTTGCTTTGTTAAATATTCCGCAATTAACGCGTCATACGCAGATGTGTGACGGAATACCTTAGCAGCTAGTGCGATACGCGTTTCGTAAGAAACAGAACCCTTTTCCTGCAACTCGTTTAGGACTGGCTCATAATCTGTGCTATCGACTAATACAATCACATCCTTGTGATTCTTAGCCGCTGAACGTAGCATACTTGGACCACCAATGTCGATATTCTCGATTGCATCTTCTAATGTAACGTCAGCTTTAGAAATTGTCTCTTTGAAAGGATATAGGTTCACGATTACGAAATCGATTGGTTCAATTTGATTCTTTTCCATTTGTTCAAGATGAGAAGGTAAGTCTCTACGCCCTAAAAGACCACCATGAACATTCGGGTGTAACGTTTTTACACGTCCATCGAGTATTTCTGGAAATCCTGTAATGTCAGATATACCGATTACAGGTACCTCGTTTTCTTGCAGAAGCTTTTTCGTGCCTCCGGTAGAAATAATTTCTACACCGATTTCTACTAGCTTTTTTGCCAATTCCACAATACCTGTTTTATCAGAAACTGATACCAGTGCTCGCTTTTTCACTACCTATTTCCTCCTAAAATTTCTTTATATATCATAATAAGTATCATATTATTAGCTTTTAGATAATCTCAGTCCGTCTTCCGTGGCGGATGATTCGGTTCTGCGCATATAGGTTCACAACTTCCACAACCATACGATGCTCATGTTGTTGGATTTTCGCTTGCAGGGATTGTTCTGTGTCGTGAAAATCAACCAGTACTGCTTGTTGCAGAATAATTGGTCCTGTATCTAAACCTTCATCGACAAAGTGAATTGTACATCCTGATACCCTAACCCCCGCATCAATTGCCTGCTGTGGAGCATGAAGCCCTTGAAAGGCTGGTAACAACGACGGATGTAAGTTAATCATTCTTCCTTCATACGCCTGCAATAGTTCCTCACCGACAATCCTCATGTAGCCTGCAAGTACAACAAACTGCACTTCATGCTGGTGCAAGTACTGTACAATTTGCTTTTCGTACTCTTGTTTCGACACAAAAGCTTTCGGCGATAGCTCATACGCTGGAATTTCTGCATTCCGTGCGCGCTCTATTGCCTTGGCACCAGGCTTATCTGTGATTACAGCTACAATCCTATATTGAGAGTTACTATCGTCTTGTCGATCGATTAACGCTTGCAGATTCGACCCATTTCCTGATGCAAGGACAGCTATTTTCAATCGTTGCGAATCTAAATTATTCGATTCCACGAATCACAACTCCTGGCTCTTCAGCATTTCTCGCCTCGATATGCCCGATGCGGTAAGCAGTCTCGCCATGTTCTGTCGCTAATTGCATGACTGCATCTGCCTGCTCAGCAGGTACAACTAAAAGCATACCAATCCCCATATTAAATGTACGGAACATCTCACGTTTTGGAATTTGGCCTTTTTCTTCTAAGAAAGAGAAAATCTTCGGGATTTCCCAAGCTCCTAACTCGATTACAGCTTTATAAGCATCTGAGAAGACGCGAGGAATATTCTCGTAAAATCCGCCGCCCGTAATGTGCGCCGCCGCATGTAAAGCGAATTGCTCTTTCACAGCTAATACAGATTTCACATAAAGCTTTGTCGGAGTTAAAATCTCTTCCCCTATCGTCTTACCATTGAATTCTTGGTCAAATGGAATTTGATTGTCAGAAATGACCTTACGAACGAGTGATAATCCATTCGAGTGAACACCACTAGATGCAAGCCCAATGATAACATCCCCTGCTTGTACCTTTGATCCATCAATGATTTCACTCTTATTCACTGCACCTACAGAAAACCCAGCGATATCATACTCGCCTTCCGCGTACATACCCGGCATTTCAGCAGTTTCGCCGCCAATTAATGCGCAACCTGACATTGCACAGCCATCAGCAATTCCCTTGATAATCTGCTCAACCTTGCCCGGCTCTAGCCTGCCACAAGCAAGATAATCTAAGAAAAATAATGGCTCTGCACCTTGTACTACGATATCATTGACACACATTGCTACCGCGTCGATACCAATCGTATCATGTTTATCCAATGCAAAAGCAACCTTCAGTTTCGTACCTACGCCATCCGTTCCTGAAACTAGAACAGGCTCATGGAACTTTTTCAAATCTAACTGAAACAGCGCCCCGAAACTTCCCAAGTCTGTTAACACTTCTTTACGCCACGTTTTCTTTACGTGCGGTTTCATACGATTGACCGCTTCATTCCCTGCATCTATATCTACACCAGCATCTTTATATAAGCTCATACTGTCCCTACCTCTCTAAGCTATGTTTATCTTGTTCAATAATTTCCGTCGGATACGATCCACTGAAACATCCTTCACAATACCCACAGCATTGAGTTGCTTCACTGATAGCCCCTAAACGATCTTTAAACGTGTCGAGCATTCCTTCTGTCGATAAGTATGCGAGGGTGTCTGCCCCGATATGTTCACGAATCTCTTCTATCGATTTACTAGAAGCAATTAACTCTTCTTTCGCAGAAGTATCTATGCCATAGTAGCAAGGGTGCGTTACTGGCGGTGAACTAATGCGAACATGCACCTCTGTAGCACCAGCTTCACGCAGCATGCTGACAATTCGTCCGCTGGTAGTACCACGGACTATCGAGTCATCAATCATGACCACGCGTTTCCCAGCAACTACCTTGCGGACAGCGTTCAATTTCAAACGTACTCCGCGTTCTCTTAATTCTTGCGAAGGTTGTATAAAGGTTCTTCCTATATAACGGTTTTTGATTAACCCAAGCTCGTACGGGATATTGGCTTCTTCTGCATATCCAATCGCAGCAGATATACTAGAGTCAGGTACCCCAGTGACGACATCCGCCTCAATCGGTGCTTCCTGCGCCAGTCGTTTCCCTAGTTGCTTACGCACCGTATGGACGTTTAAGCCTTCGATGTCACTATCTGGTCTAGCAAAGTAAATATATTCAAATACACATGTCGCTTGTGTCGGATAACTCGATACTCGTTCACTTCTAATTCCATCTTGGTCGATAATAATCATTTCGCCAGGTTCTACATCGCGAAGGAAAGTAGCACCGATCGTATCAAATGCGCATGTCTCAGAAGATACGACAAAGCTTCCATTCAGTTTTCCAAGTGATAGCGGTCGAATCCCATTCGGGTCACGGACTGCTATTAACTTGTTATCTGCTAGAAACAACATCGCATAGGAGCCTTTAATCATGCCTAAGCTTTCCTTGACAGACTGCTCACTATTCTCATAGCCTGCACGCGCGATTAAATGTGCTGCTACCTCCGTGTCGCTAGTCGTTTGAAAAATACTGCCCTGTCTTTCTAAGTGACTGCGTAATTGATGAGCATTCACTAGATTTCCGTTATGGGCTAAGGCAAGATTTCCACCTTGATACTTGAAAAATAATGGTTGCGCATTCTGCAAGGAATTCGCTCCCGTTGTTGAGTAGCGCACATGACCGATGGCAGCTTTACCTTCTAAACTTGCAATTTGTTCTTCTTTAAAGACATCAGCAACTAATCCAAGGCCTTTGTGGTGATGAAATTTACCTTCGTTGGAACTAATAATACCGGCACTTTCCTGTCCTCTGTGTTGCAGTGCATAAAGGGCATAATACGTAAGTTGAGCAGCCTTCGAATTGTTATAAATGCCAAAAACACCGCACATTACATTTGTGCCTCCAATCGTTTAAGGATTTCCTGATACGCTTCTTCCACCCCGCCTAAGTCCTGGCGGAAGCGATCTTTGTCTAATTTTTCCTTCGTTACAGCATCCCAAAAGCGGCATGTGTCAGGAGATATTTCATCCGCTAGCAAAATCTTTCCTTCGACATCAATCCCAAACTCCAACTTGAAGTCTACTAACAAAATCCCTAGCTCTTTCATGAACTGACGTAGCACTTGATTGACCTTCAGTGCTTGACTCTTCATTTCAACAATTTGCTCTGGAGTCGCCAGCTTTAAAATCGAGATATGATCGTCGTTTATAAAAGGGTCATTTAATGCGTCATCTTTATAGTAAAACTCGACAATTGTATGAGGTAGCTCCGTACCTTCTTCTAATCCTAAACGCTTCGCTAAAGAACCTGCAGCCACATTCCGTACAACAACTTCGACCTTCACGATTTCCACCTTTCGAATCAGTTGTTCGTTTTCTGAAATGCTTTGTACAAAGTGATTCTCAATACCGTGTTTCTTTAACAATTGGAAGAACAACGCACTGATTTTGTTATTCAAAAATCCCTTGTTCGCAATCTGCCCTTTTTTCGCACCGTTAAAAGCAGTTGCATCATCTTTGTACTCTACCCAGTAGATGCCTTCTTCGTTCGTTTGGTAGATTCTCTTCGCTTTTCCCTCATATAGCATTTGACCCTTATTCACGTAAATTCCCCCTAGTCGATTAATCCAATACGTTTGAAAATTGTATCTACATGCTTTACATGATAACGAGGGTCGAAGCAGTCTTCGATTTCTTCAGTCGTTAGGTGGTGCATGATACTTTCTTCGCCTTCCACTAAGCCTTTGAAGGATGTTTGTTCTTCCCACGCCTGCATTGCTTTTCTTTGTACCATGTCATAAGCTTGCTCCCTTGACATGCCCTTTTCAATCAATTTCAACAATACTCGTTGAGAGAAAATCAGTCCAAAGGTACGATCCATATTTCTTCTCATATTTTCCGGGAATACCGTTAATTCCGCTAATACTCCGCCCATACGACGCAGCATATAGTTTAGAAGGATTGTGCTATCTGGAATAATGATACGCTCTACTGATGAGTGGGAAATGTCGCGTTCATGCCATAATGGCACACAATCATATTCAGCAACCATATTTCCGCGTAGTACGCGCGCAAGACCACAAATGTTTTCACTAGATACTGGGTTACGCTTGTGCGGCATAGCAGACGAACCTTTTTGCCCTTTATGGAAACGTTCCTCTACCTCACGTACTTCACTCTTTTGTAAGCCACGGATTTCAACGCCAATCTTCTCTAGGGTTGTCCCAACCAAAGCTATTACAGAAAGGTAATGCGCATGGCGATCACGTTGTAATGTTTGTGTTGACACAGGCGCTGGTGATAAACCTAGCTTTTTACATACATATTCTTCTACAAAAGGCTCAATATTCGCATATGTCCCTACAGCGCCAGACATTTTTCCAAACTCTATTTCTTCCGCTGCACGGTTAAATCGATCTAGGTTACGCTTCATTTCTTCATACCACAACGCAAGCTTCAAGCCAAAAGTTGTTGGTTCCGCATGAACACCGTGAGTTCTACCCATCATAATCGTGTTTTTGTGCTCGATAGCACGTTTACGAAGCACTTCTATCACATATTCTATATCCTTACGCAGGATGTCATTTGCTTGTTTAATCAAGAAGGCAAGTGCTGTGTCTACCACGTCTGTAGACGTAAGACCGTAATGAACCCACTTCTTCTCTTCTCCTAAAGTTTCAGAAACTGCTCTTGTGAAAGCCACCACATCGTGGCGCGTTTCTGCTTCAATCTCATGGATGCGTTGTACATCAAAGCTAGCTTTCTTCCACAATAGAGCAACATCCTCTTTCGGGATAATCCCTAACTCTGACCACGCTTCGCAAGCCTCAATCTCTACACGTAACCAAGCGTTGAATTTGTTCTCTTCTGTCCAAATGGCTGTCATTTCTGGTCTACTGTATCTTTCTATCATCTTGAATCCTCCATAAATCTTTCTATTTTTATTTTTTATGATTTTTGTGTTTATATGGTTTTTTGCTTATTACTTTTCCTTACTCATTTTTTTGTTTTTTACTTGTTTTTTACTTGCTCTTTGCTGATTTTTGTTTCTTCTCTTCTAGTTTCTGCTTACTTCTGCTTACTTCTGCTTGCTTCTGTTTCTTTAGCAGGTTTGCTTTTCGCGAAATACCGAAAGCTGGTCAGCTATGTCGAGGGCTTGATTGATCGTTTCTGATAGTATGTTGATATGACCCATTTTCCGATTCACGATTGCTTCTTTTTTGCCATACAGATGGAATTTAATTTCCTTAGGTAATGACGGTATCAATGTATAGAAATCTTCCATATGTTGCCCAAGTAAATTCATCATCACTACTGGAGAAAGTAAATCAGTTCTACCTAGTGGCAAGTTGCAAATCGCCCGGATATGCTGCTCAAACTGAGTAGTTATACAGGCATCCATCGTATAGTGACCAGAATTATGTGGTCTAGGAGCTAATTCGTTAATGTAGATACTTCCATCTTGATTATAAAACATTTCAACTGCTAATAGTCCAACGAGTTCCAAATGATTCGCAATTTTTATAGCGATTGCTTGGGCTGCTTTTAAACTAGCAGCTTGAACTCTAGCAGGCACAATCGACATATGCAGAATGTTATTGCAATGAATATTCTCGGCTACTGGAAATGTCTCTACTTCTCCCTTGCGATTTCGAGCGACAATCACTGATAACTCTTTCTCGAAGGGTACGAACTGCTCAATTATAAATTCAATCCCTTGATAGAATGGATGTTGAAATGCTTTCGCTGCTTCTATTAAATCTTGATTCGATCGGATTACCCATTGTCCTTTGCCGTCATAGCCTCCTGTGGCCGTCTTCATGACAACAGGCAAGCCGAGGGTTTCTATAGACTTAGTTAGGGCTACTTCACTATCTACTACTTGAAAAGGTGCGGTAGGAATCCCCATCGAAGCAATCGTTGTTTTCTCAGTTATGCGATTCTGTGTAATTTTTAAAAGCTTACTGCCTTGAGGGACATCTGATATTTCTTCTATATATTCGACAATACTTGCGTTGACATTTTCAAATTCGTAAGTAATAATACTACTCTTTTGTGATAATATGGTCGCTCCCTGTTCATCTAAATATTCCGACTGAATGTATTCATCTGCTACCTGAGCGCACGGGCAATCGTTAACTGGATCTAAGGTAACAAATCTATACCCCATTGCTTTACCTGCGAGCGTAATCATTCGCCCTAGCTGTCCCCCACCTAATATCCCTATGGTTGAACCAGGCAATACTACTTTATCTTGCTTACTCATATTATCACCTCCCATTTGTATGTATTAACCATGAAATAACGATTCATTATTTTACTTAGTGATTTTTAATAATTACGCAGTCGTTTGTTTAGTGTATTCGTTTGTGTTTTCGTTTTCTCGTTTGTATTTTTGTTTGTGTTTTTTGCTATAATTCGTCTGTTAAAACTTTATCTCTTTTTTCTTGTCGCATCTTTGCAACGTTTTGTTGGTACACTGGATATTTAATTCCAAGAATTTGCGTTGCCAAAATTCCTGCATTTGTAGCTCCTGCTTTACCTATAGCTACTGTTGCTACAGGAATACCTCCAGGCATTTGTACAATGGATAATAGCGAGTCTAACCCATTTAAGTTACTAGATTTCACTGGAACACCGATGACAGGTAGTTCAGTCTTTGATGCGACCATCCCAGGTAAATGCGCTGCTCCACCCGCTCCAGCTATAATCACTTCAATTCCGCGTTCTTTTGCTGTAGCAGCATATTCAAACATATAATCTGGAGTACGATGTGCTGAGACTACTTTTTTCTCATACGTTACACCAAGCTCCTCCAACATTTCACATGCAGCTTGCATTGTATCCCAATCCGATGTACTTCCCATAATGACACCAACTAATGGTTGAGTATCCATGAATATCCTCCTTTAGAAGTAAAGAGGACTCTTATGAGTAAAGAGTCCTCTCTATTTAACTATTAAAATTGTATATTATTCTCCACCAAGGAATAAGAAACGAAGTACGAACAACACGCCGATGATATACACGATTGGGTGAACTTCTTTACCTTTTCCAGCGAATAATTTAATAATTGGGTAGAAAATAAAACCAAAAGCAATACCCGTTGCGATACTGAAGCTTAAAGGCATTAACAACGCTGTCATAAACGCTGGCACTGCTTCTGAGAACTCTCCCCACTCGATATCTTTAAGGCTTGACGCCATAAGAACACCTACAATAATAAGTACAGGAGAAGTAACAGCAGGTGATAATGCTAGTGCCTTAATAATTGGGAAAAACGGTAATGATACTAAGAATAGTAAACCAGTAACTACAGCTGTCATACCTGTACGTCCACCTGCAGCAACCCCAGCAGATGACTCGATATATGAAGTAGTCGTAGATGTACCAAACGCAGCACCTGCGATTGTAGCAACAGAGTCAGCTGTTAACGCTCTACCCGCTCTAGGAAGTTTGTTGTCAACTAACATATTTCCTTGTTTCGCAACACCAGTTAAAGTACCAGCAGTGTCAAAGAAATCTACAAATAAGAATGCAAATACGATTGTTAATGCACCTAACTCTAACGCACCCATAACATCCATTTGCATGAATGTAGGTGCCATACTAGGAGGAGCTTGTACGAAACCTTCTGGACGAATTACATCACCAGTAACAAGTCCAATTACTGCTGTAATCAACATCCCGATAAAGATACCACCAGGAACTTTACGAATCATTAATAATGCGATAATTACAATACCTACTAAAGTCAATAACGGTGTACCAGTGAAGATTTCTGGATTTAATCCAACATATGTTGCAGGGTTTGCAACAACGATACTTGCATTTTTCAAGCCAATGAATGCAATGAATAGACCTATACCGGCTGCCACTGCACTTTTTAAACCTGAAGGGAACACGTTAATAATTGTTTCGCGAAGCTTCGTAACTGTAAGAAGTAGGAATATAATACCAGAAACAAATACTGCACCTAATGCTACTTGCCAAGGATAGTTCATGCCTAATACAACGGTATACGCAAAATAAGCATTTAATCCCATACCTGGTGCTAAAGCAATTGGATAGTTAGCATAGAGCCCCATGATTAAACTACCGATTGTAGCTGCTAATACTGTTGCTACGAATACTGCCCCAAAATCCATACCCGCATCCGATAGAATTGCTGGGTTTACAAAGATTATGTAGGCCATTGTTAAAAATGTTGTTAGACCTGCCACAAACTCTGTTCTGAAATTCGTGTTGTGTTCTTTAAAACCAAAATACTTACCAACTGCACTTTCTTGACTAGCCATTCGTACATCTCCTTTTAAATGAAATTTTGGAAATAGCAGAGCCTAGTGTCTATTTATACACACTAGGCTCTACGAAAACAAGCGCATCATCATTATCTCCAACATAACAAAAAAGTATCCAGAGATAACCAATGATACGTGACGTTTCGTAGTCAAGCAATTTACGGTTGCTTGGTAGAGACTTCTGAGCCTTATTCCCAGGAATATACGAACCTTACGTTTGAAATTTTTTTCAAAACTATCAACCTTAGTTTAGCAAGAGTTTCGACAAAAGTCAACAAAAAACACGAACATTAAGTTCGTAATAAACTTTATTGTTCGTGTATTTTAATTTTTAGGTTTTAAACCAGTTATTCCCACTCAATCGTTGCTGGTGGCTTAGAAGTAATGTCGTACACAACGCGGTTTACTTCAGGGATCTCATTGATCATACGTGTGGATAACTTCTGTAATAATTCATAAGGAAGATGCGCCCAATCGGCCGTCATTCCATCCGTACTAGTAACAGCGCGAATTGCAACTGCATGGTTGTATGTTCTTTCATCACCCATAACACCTACACTACGCACATTCGGAACTACCGTGAACATTTGCCATACCTCACGATACAGCCCAGCTTTACGAACTTCCTGCTCAAGAATAGCATCAGACTCACGAAGAATATGCAGCTTTTCTTCTGTCACTTCGCCAATCGCACGAATTGCAAGACCAGGACCTGGGAACGGATGTCTCCATACTATTGTATCAGGTAATCCTAATTCTTCTCCTACACGACGAACTTCGTCTTTAAATAGCGTGTTTAATGGCTCGATGATTTGGAAATCTATGTCTTCTGGTAATCCGCCTACGTTATGATGCGATTTGATTGTTGTCGCAGTGTCTGTACCGCTCTCAACGATATCAGTATATAAGGTCCCTTGTACTAAATAATCGAACTGTCCAAGTTTCTTCGATTCTTCTTCGAATACTCGAATGAACTCTTCACCGATGATCTTACGTTTAGTTTCTGGATCGCTTACGCCTTGTAATTTTGACATGAAACGTTCTTTGGCATCGACAAGGATAATATTCATATGGAACCCTTCCTTGAAGGTCTCCATCACTTGCTCAGCTTCGTTTTTACGTAATAATCCATGATCGACAAAGATACAAGTTAAATTGTCTCCAACGGCACGGTGAGTTAACACAGCCGCAACCGAAGAATCTACTCCACCACTCAGACCAAGAAGCACCTTTTTATTGCCTGCCTTTTGCTTGATATCATCAATCGACATTTCCACAAAGTTACTAGCTGTCCAATTTAATTCACAACCACATACCTCTGTAATGAAATTCTTCAACATATCGTTACCATGAATAGAATGTAAGACTTCAGGGTGGAACTGTACTGCGTAGAACTTCTTATCGATATGACTCATGGCTGCCACAGGTGCGTGGTCCGTACTAGCATCTACAGCAAAACCAGTAGGTGGCTCAATCACAAGGTCACTATGACTCATCCAAACTTGTTGCTCTGCAGGTAAATTTCTATACAGCAAGCTTTTGTCATTCTTCACTTGGATGGTAGCTTTTCCGTACTCTCTGACGTTAGCTCTTTCTACTTTGCCATCAAAGTGATAAGACATCATTTGCATCCCATAGCAAATCCCCAAGATAGGAATCCCTAACTCATAAATTTCTGTGTCTACCTTCGGTGCGTTTTCGCTGTACACGCTATTTGGTCCTCCAGAGAAAATAATCCCCTTTGGATTTAATTCTTTAATCTTATCTATCGTAATCTTATGAGACATCAATTCGCTGTAAACACCTAATTCACGAATTCTTCTTGCAATCAGTTGATTGTATTGACCTCCAAAGTCAAGTACAATCACTTTCTGTTCTGGCTTTTGCACGTATCTTACACTCCTTAGCATAATCAAGATTAGATGTAATTTTATCAACAGTTATTTTGTTCGTCAAGAATGCATTAGGAGGAAAAATATTTTTTATGTATTTCATCAACAGCCTGATTCGATTCCTTTTTAAACATCTCGTACTTTCTCATGAACTCTTTTCCATTTTCCGTTAAAAAAGTCCCACTGTCTGAACCGCCGGCTTTCGTACTTACTAAATCGATTCCGAGGCGTTCCTCAGTAGCTTTAATCTTCCCCCATGCCGCCCGATAAGACATGCCTAGCTTGCTTGCCGCTTGACGTATCGATCCCGTGGATTCGATAGCTTCTAGTAATACTTGTCTACCGTCTCCGAACACAACGTTATTATCTCTCTCCAACCAAACCTTAGATTTTGCCTTCATGTTTTTCAACTCCCCTAAGATTATTATAAGATTGCAAAAAGCGTATCCAGTATTGTCTATACAAGATACGCTTAGTTTTACATTACTTTGCTATTGGATTCGGCTTCTTCTCCGTAACCCTCTTGGCTTGCCACCATATCAAGATGGATTGTCTCTAAATCTATTATGAAAAAGCTCGGTGTACCAAGCTGATCTTTCAAATTCACAATTTTAATATATCCTTTGCAAGATTCACACACATATAACTTTCTATTCTCGTCATCGCCTGCAACGATATATTTCAAATCTTCATGCTTTTCATTTTTACAATGTGGACATTGTAAACGTTGAATCTCCCATACCGTATCACAGCGCGTACAGCATGCTTCACGCTTACCATCTTCCGCTCCTCGTGCAAGACGAGCTTTCTCCCCACATACTGGGCACATATTATGGTTATATCCTTCAAACTTAACCTTTTCATCTAATAATTTGGCTAATGCTTTAATGTATGGACGATATGCCATCTCTGCTAGGAATTGTACAATCGCACCATTTAAAGAATTTCTTTCTGCAAAGTCTGCAAAATAATACGAATTCAAACATTTTGTAGCTTCAATAAATTTTTCTGTTTCGTCAGTAGTTTTTAAGGCTGTTGTAATTGCATCCATTGTTTCTTGTAGATGGGGTTGATTCCCTACGCTAATTTCTGCAATTTGTTGAACAAATCCAAAGAATTGCTTAGCATCAATAGGGACATCAATGACAGATGCGATTGGTTTCTTCTGTTTCACTTGTTCCTGTAGATAGCCATCAATCAATGCTAAATTCGCAAATTCAACCTGATCTATAAGGCTATTGACTTGCTTCGCTATTTCTTTGTGCAATTTTAGGTAGTCTTTGTTTGCTGCGGAATCGCTCATATATATAACCCCTTTAATCGTAGTTTTAAAGAAAACTTGCATTTGCCAAGCCTTCTGGCGAAGCACGCAAGGTATAAGCCTCGCTATATGCCTTGCATAAGTCTCGCTATAAGAATGCCTTAGTAGCACTGACGCAAAAACACAGTAATTTATTACTGATGTGTTGCTAATGCATAGCTATGTACATCAGATAAAATTTATAAATTCTGATGTACCATGAAATTCATCCTTATAAAGATATTAGCATGAATAGAATCATGGAGCAACTGGCTCCATGATTCTATTTCACTTTTCGCTAATATTTAACTTTATTGACTTAATTATTGTGCGTACGCTTAATAATTAAGAACTCTTCTTTTTCTTTTCTGCTGCCACTACTTCGTTGTACCACTTCTCATGGTGACCCTTAGCAAATTCAGCATCTACATAACCGTTAATCATGCCTGGTAATGCAGCCTTAGATCCTGGGTTGAACGTTCCAAGGTAAATGTGTACGATAGCTACTGCACTTAATAATGCCATTGCACCACTATGAATCACATATGACCATTGAACTACTGCAGTACTGAAAGACTCAGGGAACCACATTACAAATCCAGAGATAACGATTAACGTTGTGAAAGTAATTGTTAATAATGAGTTAACTTTCTCCCCAGCGTTGATGAAGCCTTGAGGAGGGCACTTAGGATGCATTCCGAACAATTCCATAGCAAAAGCAGGGAAGAACTTAATGTCATCCATTGTCCATGTGAAGCAGTCCTTTAACCATCCGAAGAAGCTCTTAGGATCGAACAACACAAAGATTACAGCTGGTAATAAGAATACTACAGCAAAGATTCTATGAATCAATTGCGCTCCTTCATACCCACCAAATAATGGTGCTAAGAAGTCAAACGTATCTGCAAATAACAGTAAACCTGTTAAGAACAATACAGCATATGAACCTACATATAACCAGTGAGTGAATCTAGCAGTGGGAGTAAAACGATAAATTTTACCGTCTTTTAACATTGGCACATTCTTACTCATTATGCTTCTCCTCCCTTCTTGACATCATGATCATCATGATGACCGCCTTTTCCTCTAGTTAAAATGAAACTAGCGATTGCTACTGCAGCAGTTGCTCCCATAGCTACCTTACCAAATGGTTGAACGATGTCTTTCCATAGAGCAAGTGAAGCTGGTACAACAGGCTTAGCAGGAAGGTCGAAAAACTCTGGCTTCTCGCCTAATACATAAATTGCATTGGTTCCATCAATACTAGCAGGATTGTATACGTTAGCATTTGGATACTTCGCTTGTACTTCAGCCAAACGAGCATTTGCCTTTTGAATCATTGCTTCACGGTCGCCAAACTCTAGAGCACCGCTTGGGCAAGTCGTAACACATGCAGGCTTCATTCCAGCTTCTACACGATCTACACAGTGGTTACACTTAGTAGATTTCTTAACTACTGCGCCTTTGTATTGGCTCTTACGAACCGCATTCTGGCATCCTGGCTCCTCCATAAAAGTAGGGTGTTTTGCATCATCAATGATGATATCGCCAGCTTCTGTATATTCTTGAACTTGGATAACTTTGAATGGGCAGTATCTTGCACAATATCCGCAACCTACGCACTTATCCCAATCACGATCAACTGCACCCCACTCTGTATGATACAGAGCATTTTGCGGGCAAGCCTTTACGCAAGCAGCATCCACACAATGTTTGCAAGTATCTTTCATGAAGTGCCATTCCATCTTACCGTTTACTTCATGTTCTTTAAACTTGATTAAGCACCAAGTGTTAGCTCCTACAGCAGCATGAGATTGATAGCTACCCTGAAACGCTTCGTTAACAGCAGGAAGTTCGTTCCAATTCTTACAGCTTACCATACACCCGCGGCATGCAGAGCATTTCGTTGTGTCAATATATTTAGTGTATGCCATGGTTACGCCCTCCTAACGTCGCATAAGAATGCTTTATATTCAGGGATTCTTGTATTCGCACAACCAATATGAGATGTCAGTAGGTTCGCTTGGTGTCCTGTTACGATACCTTTGTAACCAAAGTGCCAAGGCATACCGATTTGATGAACTTCTTGGCCACGAATATTGAATGGCTTAAAGCGTTTTGTTACCATAGCTACAGCTTTTACAACACCGCGCTCGTTGAATACTTCAACTTGTTCGCCGTTCTTAATTTGCTTTGCAGCAGCTAATTCTTCACTTAATTCTACGAACATGTGAGGAACAAGCTCAGATAACCATGCTAAGTTACGAGTCATAACCCCTGATTGCCAGTGTTCGCACATTCTGTACGTAGTAGCAACGATTGGGTACACATCTCTTGAACATACTTCGTTCATTGACGAGTCATATATATGAACCGCAGGGTTTAACTCTACAGAGTTAAATGCGTTCGGAATTGGGCTCTCTAATGGCTCATAGTGTTCAGGGAATGGACCATCCACCATGCCTGTCGGTGCAAATAATGCCCCTACACCATCATTCATCATGATAAACGGATTCATACCACCTGGATCTTGAGGTGCTCTTGTGCCTACGAAGTCAGGAACATCGTATCCCGCCCACTTCTCACCATTCCACCAGATTGACGCCTTATCCTTAGACCATGAATTTCCATTCCAGTCTGCAGAGCAACGGTTGTAAAGAATGCGGCGGTTTGCAGGCCAAGCATAGGACCAGTTCAAGTAAGAACCAATGCCTTCTTTACCATCTGGACCAAGATCAGTGTCATCGCGACGGCAAGCCTTATAGTCTTTATAGAATTGGTCATTTTCTTGATCTGTCGTTACGTCAACGTCTTTCGTGTAGCAACCACTGTAAATCCAGTTACCACAAGCAGTTGTTCCGTCAGCTTGAAGCTCCCCGAACAATCCAACTGTCTTGCCAGTTTCAACGTTATAACCGTTGATTTCTTTCGCAATTCTTTGGATGTTTGGATACTCGCCAATGCCTGCACTGTAGTTCCATGTAAGCTTTTGGATTGGAATATCCTTAGCAGCTGTACTACCTTCATATAACTTCTTAATGCGTAATCCAAGGTCATTCGCTATGAATAAATCAGACTTAGAGTGCACACCTTCTCTTGGAGATACAGCCTTCCAACGATATTGCATCCAACGTCCACTGTTTGATACAGTTCCTTCTTTCTCCATTGGTGCATTCGCCGGTAAGAAGAATACTTCAGTATTAATGTCAGCAGACTTCGCTTGTGAGCCATCATTGTCTTGCCAGAAAGCAGCCGTTTCTGTTTCATATAGGTCAATTGACACTAACCAGTCAAGATTCGCCATTGCAGCTCTTTCCTTGTTAGAGTTTGGCCCACCAACCATTGGATTCTGTCCCCAACAGATTAGACCCTTTATTGTACCTTCATACATTGCTTCGAAAATTGATATAAATGAATGGTTTCCATAAGACTTCGGTAAGAAATCATAGCTGAAATCGTTTTCTGGTGTAGCGTAATCACCCCACCAAGCCTTTAGTAAGCTTGCCATGAATTTCGGACGGTTAGTCCAATATCCGCCAGGAGTCGTCTTATTATATGCTTCTAAGTTTTCATGCAGTGGCGTTCCAGTTGGAGCTGGTAAATAGCCAGGTAGGATATGGAATAGTAACGCAAAGTCCGTAGAACCTTGTACGTTTGCCTCTCCACGAAGAGCATTTACTCCACCACCCGGTAAGCCCATGTTTCCTAATAGTAACTGCAACATTGCATATGAACGAACGTTTTGAGAACCCACTGTATGTTGTGTCGTTCCCATAGCGTAGTTGATGTTACCAGAACGATCGCCAGAACCAGTAGAACATACAATCTCAGCTACCGCTAGGTAGTCTTCCTTCGGAGTTCCTGTTACTGAACAAACAGTATCAACATCATAACGCTCTAAATGTTTCTTTAATAACTGCCATACACAGCGAGGATCTTGTAAAGTCTCGTCCTTGATAACGTTACCTTCTTCATCCTTCTTATATGCCCATGAAGCATTCGCATACTTTCTGCCCGCTGCATCGTATCCCGAGAATAACCCATCGTTGAATTCATATTCATCGTTAATGATAAATGAAGAGTTTGTATATTTTAGCACATAATCTCTATGCTCTAAGCCATTATCAATAATATACTTCATTAAACCAAAGATAAATGGAATATCAGTACCTGAACGCATAGGAGCATATACATCAGATCTTGCTGCTGAACGTGTAAATCTTGGATCAACAGTTACAATCTTCGCACCACGTGTGCGTTGTGCTTCTTCAATCCACTTCCAAGAAATTGGGTGGTTCTCAGCAGGGTTACCTCCGATAATGAAGATTACGTCTGCATTCTTGAAGTCTACCCAGTGATTCGTCATTGCTCCACGACCAAAAGATGGTGCCAGACCGGCAACCGTAGAGCTGTGTCAAATACGAGCCTGGTGCTCTAACCATACAGTACCAAGACCACGCATTAACTTAGAAATTAAGTAGCACTCTTCATTCTCAAGTGCAGCTCCACCTAAGCTTGCAATCCCAGTATTGTGGTTTACTGTAATGCCATTAAGTGTTTCACGGAATGTAGCATCGCGAGTTTCTTTCATCTTCTCGGCGATTCTATCTAACATCCACTCCCAATCTTTTTCTTCCCACTTGTCAGATCCAGCTGCGCGGTACATAGGATTCTTCACACGCTTATGGCTGTAATGCGTCTGCTTTAATGAAGAACCTTTACTGCAAAGTGATCCTCTGTTGTTCGGATTCCTTGGATCTCCCTCAGAACTGATAAGCTTACCGTCTTTCGTGTAGCAAATGATACCACACCCTACAGAGCAATACGGGCAGATTGATGGAACTTCAGTAGCAGATTCGATTTTAAGTGTTTGCGTTTTTGCTTGTACAGCATTTGCATCAAACCCTAAATCAACAACTGCTAATGTTGCCGCCGTAGCTCCTGAAAGTTTCAAGAATTGTCTTCTTGTTACTCCCATTGATGATCCCCTCCTTAAAGTATCTAGTAAAAAGAATTGAATAAATGCAACTAGCTTAGTAGTTTGATAGTCAAACGACGTGCCTACTAACTGTGTTGTCCCCATAAAATGTATATAATTAGTAGTTCTCAGCTAGCCTCTTAAACTATTATATGATTATTTTATAGCCTTAGGACTATAAATCTTATAGTCCTGTAGTATTAACTATACTAGATTATCATAAAAGGTTCAAGGGTATTTTCTGGCATGAATGTAATATAACAAACTCTTATGTTTGAATAAGTTTTTATTATTTATATCTCGATTAATCCTATTATTTCCTTATCGTACCATTCTATATATTTACTTTTATAGTACTCAGTAGTACGATAAAAACAAAAGCACTAACATAAGAGGAGCTGATTGGATGAAAGCTTATGAAGCAGACAAAATCAGAAATATCACCTTGTTAGGACATGGCGGTAGTGGTAAAACCTCCATCACAGAAGCTGCTTTATTTACTGCAAAATTAACGACAAGATTGGGCAAGACAGAAGATGGCAATACTGTTTCTGACTTTGATAAGGAAGAGACTGCAAGAGCGATTTCGATAAGCACGTCGCTCATCCCGATAGAATGGGAAGGTTATAAGATTAATTTTCTTGATACTCCAGGCTATTTTGATTTTATTGCCGAAGCCCAAAGTAGTATAAAAGTAACCGGCGGTGTAATTATAACCGTCGATGCCACAAGCGGAGTTGAAGTAGGTACAGAGAAAGCCTGGGATATGGCAATGGCAAGAAATATCCCTACGTTTATCTTTGTCAATAAGATGGATCGTGATACAGCAAATTTCGAAAAGGTATTAAAAGAGCTGCGCGAAACCTTCGGAAAGAAAATAGCTCCTTTCCAAATCCCCCTTGGAGCTAACGAGACATTTATCGGCAACGTGAATGTAGCGAAGATGGTTGCGTGGGAATATACAGGCAAGGACTGTATAGCAAAACCCATTCCTGATGCTTTACTCGATAAAGCACACGAGATTCGTGAAATGTTAATGGAATCCGTAGCCGAGAGTGATGAAGTACTCATGGATAAATACTTCGGAGGAGAACCGTTTACCGAAGATGAAATTCAGAACGGACTCCGCGCTGGTATCATTTCCGGCAGTGTCGTGCCTGTAATCTGCGGGGCTGCTAATAAAAACATCGGGATCCACACCATGTTAAGTATGATTACTGACTATTCCCCTTCCCCAATGGATATGCCTGCAAAAGAAGGTATAAACCCTTACACTAAGCAAAAAGTAAAGCGAACTTTAGAGTTCAATGAACCTTTTTCCGCACAAGTTTTCAAAACAATCATCGACCCATATGTAGGTAAAATTTCATTATTGAAAATGATTTCTGGCAAACTCACCCCTGACACCGAAGTATTCAATGCAAACAAAGACGAAAAGGAAAAAATATCAAATCTGTTTATCTTACGGGGCAAACAGCAAATTGACGTGACTGCTGCATTAGCTGGCGATATTGTTGCTGTTGCAAAATTACATCATACTGTAACAGGTGATACCCTTTGTAGCGTGAACGCGCCCATCATGTATAGCAAAATCGATATTTCTGAGCCACAACTATACCTAGCCATTGAACCAAAGGCTAAAGGCGATGAAGATAAAATCCACATCGGACTTACAAAGTTAGCTGAAGAGGACCCTAGCTTTTCTTTTGCAAGAAATACCGAAACAAAGCAAACCCTCATTAAAGGGCAAGGAGAACTACATATAAAAGTCATAGTTAGTAAGCTAAAGAGTAAATTTGGAGTTGACGTCGAGCTAAGTGATGCGAAAGTTCCCTACCGAGAGACGATTAAAGGTACTGCGGATGTGCAAGGAAAGCACAAAAAACAGTCAGGCGGCCATGGTCAGTATGGAGATGTAAAAATTAAGTTCGAACCTTCTAGTGAAGAATTCGAATTCCACGAGAACGTATTTGGCGGCGCTGTACCTAAGTCTTATATCCCTGCCGTAGAAAAGGGGTTAAGAGAAGCTATGGAGCATGGCGTCCTTGCAGGATTTCCTGTGATTAATATCAAAGCGACCCTGCACGATGGATCATATCATGATGTCGACTCATCGGAGATGGCATTTAAAATCGCTGCAACGATTGCCTTTAAGAAAGGAATTGAGACCGCTAGCCCTGTTCTATTAGAGCCGATGGCCGAGTTAAAGGTAATTATTCCTGAAGTGTATATGGGTGAAGTGATGGGTGATTTGAATAAAAGACGTGGTCGGATCATGGGTATCGAACCACAAGTAAGTGGCGACCAACTAATTATTGCAGAGGTTCCTCAATCCGAAGTGTTCCAATATGCGACAGATTTACGATCAATTACACAAGCGCGGGGTAGCTTTACGTCAAAGTTCGCCCGCTACGAAGAAGCACCACCTTTTATTAGCGAGAAAGTTATTGCCGCCGCAAAAAATCAGTGAAAATAGGTACGTATTTGACATAGAAAAGTCCACTCAAGAGGTCACAACTAACAGTCCCTTTGAGTGGACTTTTTATATATGTAAAGAAAATTTACCATACTTCAAAATGATATATGCTGTGAATTGAATTCCAAACTTATAAATTGGCGATAAAAATATGATTACGATTAACCATGTTGGAAATTTATTGATAAGTTCATAATATGGACTAATTCACGTGACGTAAAAATACAAACCACTCTCTTTACCGTAAATGCAAGTAAAAGAAGCCTCTCACAAGTTCAAAATGAACCTTTGAGAAGCTTCAAAAATGTTATCATTTAGGCATTACTTCGGGGTAATTCCTGATGCATAAGGCTTTAAGGGCCTAGATTACATCATTCCGCCCATTCCGCCCATGCCACCCATGCCGCCCATTCCGCCCATGTCTGGCATTCCTTTTCCTTCTTCTTTCTTGTCAGCAACTACAACTTCTGTAGTTAAGAACATTGCTGCAACTGATGCTGCATTTTGAAGTGCGGAACGAGTAACCTTCGCAGGGTCAACGATACCCGCTTCGATCATGTTCACCCATTCGCCAGTAGCAACGTTGTAACCAGTGCCTACAGGCTCATTCTTAATGCGCTCAACGATTACAGAACCTTCAAGTCCAGCATTGTCAGCGATTTGACGGATTGGCTCTTCTAATGCACGAAGAACAATGCGTACTCCTACTTGCTCTTCTGGTTGTAATTGAATCTTCGATACTGCTTGAATTACGTTTACTAGAGCAGTTCCACCACCAGAAACGATACCTTCTTCTACTGCTGCACGAGTAGAGTTTAGTGCGTCTTCGATGCGTAATTTCTTCTCTTTTAATTCTGTTTCAGTAGCCGCTCCAACTTTGATTACTGCAACTCCACCAGCAAGCTTCGCTAAGCGCTCTTGTAACTTCTCTTTATCGAACTCAGAAGTAGTTTCTTCGATTTGTACACGGATTTGCTTTACGCGAGCACCAATTTCTTCTGGGTTTCCAGCACCGTCAACGATAATTGTGTTCTCTTTCGTAATGCGAACTTGACGAGCAGTTCCTAATTGCTCTACAGTAGCTGACTTAAGGTCTAAGCCTACTTCTTCTGTGATTACTTCTCCACCAGTTAATGCAGCGATGTCTTGTAGCATTGCTTTACGACGGTCGCCAAATCCAGGAGCTTTTACAGCTACGCAAGTAAATGTTCCACGTAACTTATTCACTACTAATGTCGCTAACGCTTCGCCTTCTAAATCTTCTGCGATGATTAATAGCGGCTTGCCTTGTTGAACAACCTTCTCAAGTACTGGAAGGATTTCTTGAATGTTGTTTACCTTCTTATCTGTGATTAAGATATATGGATTGTCAAGAACAGCTTCCATTTTATCTGTGTCAGTTACCATGTAAGGAGAGATGTAGCCGCGGTCAAATTGCATACCTTCTACTACTTCAAGCTCAGTAACAAAGCCCTTTGACTCTTCTACTGTAATAACTCCATCGTTTCCTACTTTATCCATTGCTTCTGCAATGATTTGACCGATTTCTTCGTCAGCAGCAGAGATAGCAGCAACTTGTGCAATAGCAGCTTTGCTTTCTACCTTCTTAGAAATCGCTTTAATTTCTTCTACAGCAACTTGAGTTGCTTTTTCAATACCCTTTTTGATAACCATTGGGTTTGCACCAGCAGTCACGTTCTTTAGTCCTTCACGGATTAAAGCTTGCGCAAGTACAGTTGCAGTTGTTGTACCGTCACCCGCTACATCGTTCGTCTTAGTAGCAACTTCCTTCACTAACTGTGCTCCCATGTTTTCGAAAGCATCTTCTAATTCGATTTCCTTCGCGATAGTTACACCATCATTAGTAATTAGTGGAGAACCGAATTTCTTTTCTAACACTACGTTACGACCTTTAGGCCCTAAAGTTACTTTTACAGCGTTTGCTAATGCATCTACACCGCGAAGCATTGCACGTCGTGCGTCTTCTCTGTACTTAATGTCTTTTGCCATCTATAAAAACCTCCTAATATTCTATATGTGATAAATCGCTAGTATCGATTGGACTAGCATCTCCGTCTATTACTTAAGTATAGACTACGAAATAACTTATGTGTTTGGTGATGCTACTACTCTAGTACAGCAAGAATGTCGCTTTCACGTAAAATTAAGAACTCTTGACCATTGTGCTTTACTTCAGTACCTGCGTACTTAGAATAAATCACTTGATCTCCTGCTTTCACATCTAATTCTACGCGCTTACCATCTTCGAAACGGCCATTTCCTACAGCAACAATTTCACCTTGTTGTGGCTTTTCTTTTGCCGATTCTGGTAAAACGATACCACTTGCAGTCTTCTCTTCTTGTGCCACAACTTTAATAATGACACGGTCGCCTAAAGGTCTTAACATTTGAAAAAAACCTCCTTGAAATATTATGATTTTTAGATTATTAGTATTTTTATTGTTAGCACTCGGGTTAAGTGAGTGCTAACGATTATTATAATAGTCATTTACCTAGAAAAATGCAACTAAAAAGATGGGTTTTTTATCGTTTTATTTAAATATATAAGTCATTTATAGAGAATATTTCCCATCTTATCTCTTTGTATCTCGTTTTTTCAATCATTTTTGTACGTTTCAATATTCATACGATGATTGTTTTTACTCATTATTATTAACTAGAGTTTATTCTTTAAAAAGACATACTGCTCTATGGTATCCAGTTTTCGCAATATATATTCTCTTGAAAAATAAATAAAGCTAGTTATTAGTTCCCTAGCTTTATTACACCAATGATTATAAAGAATAATAACACTGAATATAGAAGTATTTTCATTCTTTTCTCCCATATCGCAGCTATAAATATCCTACAATAGAATAAGAAAATGAAAGTCACCCCATTCCCAGATTACATAACAATCCTCTAAATATATATGTATGTTGATGGCAACTATAAATTGCATGGTATAAACGAAAAAAACAGTAAGTTGAGCCCAAGAGCTTTACTTACTGTTCCTATCAAGTATCAAAGTTGATATTTTATTATTGCGGTTTCATAACCAGTATTATAGTTATGGGCGTTTTATTTCCCCTGTATCTCTACAGCTATATCCACCTAAAGCTTCAATTCTACTTTTGATTCTTGGATCACGAATCAAAGCTAGGAGCATTTCTCCTTGCTCACTTGCAAGGAATGCATCAGAGACTACAAATTCATACTTTTCTTCGCATAGTGGAACGAAATCGCATCCCATCGCCTCAGCTGCAGAACGAATTCCCATGGCACAGTCTGCCGCCCCGTAGGCAACTGATGCTGCCACCGAGCTATGGGTAAACATCTCTCGAGTATAACCCGCAATTTGACTCGGGACAATTCCTGCTTGCTGCAATAAGTAATCGAATAGCATACGTGTTCCCGCACCTTTTTGACGGTTCACAAAGACAATATCCTGTCTCATTAAATCAGAAATGCCTTGAATATTCTTTGGATTTCCTTTGGCTACAATAAATCCTTGCTCACGATGAACAAAATGCACAATTGACACTGGTGTGTTTTTTACAAACTTCTTTACATAGGAATGATTGTACTCCCCTGTTTCGGGATCTAGTAGATGAATGCCAGCAAAATGACATTCCCCGCGATCAATTGCCATAATTCCTGCCATACTGCCCACATGGGCGGAAGATATACGCTTTTCTGGATAACGAAGTTTGAGCTCGTCAACTAAAATATCTAAGGAAAGGTCGTGGCTACCAATCCCAACCATGGTATTCTTAATAATCTCTGGTTGGCATAACAACTCTACTTCAACTTCTTGCCCGCTATCGAAGTGCTCTCGTTCTGGAGGAATTGTCATAATGCCGTCAGCTAATACCAGCGACATGACAACACCTGCACCACTGCCAATCGGTGTAACAATCAACTTGTCATTCACGTAGCCGATCTTGACTCGGACAAACTCTTCAGAACCAAATACGGAGTTTACACGTTTCGAAAGAATCCCATGTAACTTCGGTCGCTGTGGCGGAATCAACTTACGCAACCGATATACTAGTGGCTTAGCAAACCAATCTAGAGCAAGCCAAGCAGATACAGGATAACCAGGTAGTCCTAAAACAGGCGTCTCTGCAATCTTACCAAGAATTGTAGGCTTCCCAGGTCGAGTGGCAATCCCATGCAACACGACTTCCCCACGATTGCGTATCGCATGCACCGTATAGTCCTCCGATCCTGCGGAAGAACCTGCATTAATAATGACAAAATGATGAGATGAAGCAGCCTTTGCGAGCGCTTCTTCAATAGCGTGCAACTCATCCCTTACAATATCAAAAACGGTTACTTCTGCTCCCCATTCCTCTAAGTAACCTTTAAAAATCGTGCTATTAAATTCTATCAATTCTCCCCGTTCAGGGTCTCTTTTTGGTTTAACGATTTCATCGCCCGTTGGAATGATTGCAACTTTAGGTTTTACATGAACAGGAACATCTAGTACTCCAGCAGCAAGCATAGCAGCTTGGTCAATCGGTCGAATCTGATGGTTCGCCGTTAGAATGAGTTCCTTTGTAACGATATCTTCTCCAATGGCACGAACATGTTGCCCAGGTCCAACAGATTGATGGATGATTACATTGCCATTTTCCAACGTATTGACTCTCTCAATCATAATCACTGCATCAAATTCGTCTGGAATTGGATCTCCTGTATCAACAGGTATAAAGTCAACGTCCTTAACTAATTCTACTGGATTTGCTTCCGATGCGTCATAGGTCTTGTACGCTTTAACAGCAATCCCGTCCATTGCAGATGCTTGAAAATTCGGATTTGAGTTATGTGCATACACGGCCTCAAATGTAACACGATGTAATGCACTCTCCACAGGGATTTGTTCGTAATCTATATTTGTACTACATGCTTGTAACCATTTGTGTAACGCGTCTATACGCGGGCTATTATCTAAATATACATTTCGCACAGGCCCACCTACTTAAAAGCAGCCTAATTCACATGCAACAATTTTAATATTATGTTGCTTTGCAATTGCGCCTAATCGATTACTTGGCAAACCTAGTTCCTTCGCAATCTTTCTTAATCTTCCACAAGCAATACGATTCTTCACTGCGTATGTTTGTAGTACTTCCACTACATAATCTTGTTCAAGTTCATGAGTTTCTTCTAGAGAATTGATGACTTCAGGAATTTCCGTATATTCAGTAATAGGTGCGATTTGTTGCATATAAATCCCCCTCCATCTAGTTATCTCAGCGGCGTTTACTAATACTCCCACTTCTACAGAATGGTTCTTCTATTTTAAAATAGTTAGAACCATTACGTACCTGAGGTGAAAGCGGGAGATAAGTGCCGCCAAGCTTCGAAATAAGTGCAACTAAAGTTCAGTTGGAGTAAAAACTCCATCTGAACTAAGTTTTCTTTATATCTGTATATTTTTTAGGCTATGCCTCACAAAACATATGGTATGTGTCTTAATTGATATAATAGCACATAGGGGCGGGAACTGACAAGAATAAAAATAGTACTTTCCAAAAATTTTATAGTCATATTGGATGGTAGTGTCAATGAAAAAAACGAACTGCAGAAAGTTCGGCAGTCCGTCTATCCATTTCTATTCAGCTTTAATTCGATTCCTTAGTTTCCTCGTTAGAATCTTCCTTCACTACATCTGACTCATTCGACTCAGTAGTACCTTCTGATTCTCCTTCGGATTTCTCGCCGTACATTGCTTCATACTCTGCTTCCTTTGCTAACTGCTTCTTATATACGACGCCAGATAACAAGATACTAATCTCATATAATCCCACGAGTGGTATAAATACAGCGATTGCAGAAATAAAGTCAGCCGGCGTAATCATTGTAGCAACAATAATTAACACTAAGTAAGCCATTCTTCGCAGTTTACGCAACCTCGGTGGGTTTACGATGCGGATTTTGGTTAAAAAGATTACTACGATTGGCATTTCGAAAAGTAATCCAAAAGGTATGACTAGATTGGAGATAAAGCTCACATATTCAGCTAAACCAATCATACTTTCAACGCCAGCTATTGCTTCTGTAAACCCAACCAAGAAGCCCCACATCATTGGAAAAATTACAAAGTATGCGAAGGATGATCCGACAAAGAAAAGAGCCAACGCAGCAGGTATAAACCATACCGTGTTCTTACGTTCCTCTATCGTCAAGGCTGGCTTAACAAATGCCCAGACCTGATATAACGCCGTGGGTAGGGCAATCACAATTCCCACGTAAACAGCAACTTGCAGATATACACGAAGTGTATCCATTGGACGGAATACATTTAAACTATCTATATCCCGTGTTAAATATTCAATAATCTCTTTCGCATATATGAAGCCAACGACAAGCCCCACTATAAAAAACGCAAAAACTACAACAATGCGGTTTCTTAACTCTGCTAGATGCTCTACGAGGGTCAGTGCTTGATCTTTTTCTGACATGAGGCAACGACCTTTCTACTTATAAGCGTTTTCTAGTGCTTTTGCTCACTCTTAGCATCAGTTACTTCTTGTGCTTCTACTGTTAACACAGTTTCTTCTTTAATTTCCTTCTTCACAGTCTTCTGTGGAGCGTCATCATTTAAATCATTCGTTAAGTCCTTAGTAGCACTCTTAAATTCCTTAAGTGTACGGCCCACTGCACGACCTAGTTCAGGAAGCTTGTTCGGACCAAACACAATAAGTGCGATTACTAAAATTAAAATTAAACCTGGTACACCGATGTTTGAAATCATTTTTGAATCCTCCGATTTAATAAATTTTTTTACTGATAAATTTACTGACACATACTGATTTTACGCCTCAAATCGCTCATTATTTTTCAAAAGGTAAATGAGGGTCTGAAGTTCCACTGTTAAATCTATATAATGAATGCGGACTTCCTTAGGTACTAATAGCCTGACGGGAGTAAAATTGAGAATTCCTTGAATCCCAGCCATGACTAGTTGATCAACTACACTTTGAGCGACTTGCGCAGGTACTGTAACAATCGCCACAGTGACAGCATATTCCTTACAGAGCTTATCTAAATCTGAGAAGTGATGTATTGGTACGCCATTGACTTTTGAACCAACCTTTGAACTGTCGACATCAACTGCCGCAACAATCTTACTATTCTCATCTTTGTAAAGGTTGTAATTCAAAAGGGCGGTACCCAGGTTCCCTACTCCTACTAGTATAACATTCGTTACTTGATCTTTTTTCAAAAAATCTCGAAAAAAGTTAACCAAATAATTCACATTATAGCCGTAGCCTTTTTTGCCAAGCTCTCCAAGATAAGAGAAGTCACGTCGAATGGTAGCAGGGTCAATCTGCAACGCTTCACTTATATCTTTCGAGGATACTCTTTGTTTCCCTGAAGCTTGCAGCTTTTCCATATATCTATGATACACTGGCAACCTCTTTGCTGTCACCTGAGGAATTTTTTGTTCTGACATCCTTAGGACTCCCCCAACACTCGATTTACTATGTATCGACTTAACCCCTCTACATCATTTATATCATACACTGGTAGTTTTTGCTGTTCAAGAGAAAAATCTGTAGCAATTGCTTCTACCATTGGAAGCTCGTACGCATGATGCAATAAATCTGGGTTGCGGACGACATAAATTTTAGGAATCGATAGTGTTTTAAAGCCCTCAATCAGTATGATATCTACATCACGTATGTGGGATAGTGCTTGTTTCAATTGCTCTTCTCTTTCATACTTGCGATAATCAATGAATGCAAGCTGTGAGTCGGACGTGATCGTCACTGCCTCAGAACCGGCCTGTCGATGTTTCCACGTATCCTTACCCTCTTGATCCATCTGAAAAGAATGTCCATCGTGTTTGACACTAGCTACACGATACCCCATTTCACGTAACCTTGCAATCACTTTACAAACCAAAGTGGTTTTCCCACTGTTAGCAAAACCTGCAAAGCCGAATAACGGTATATCTTTAGCCCGATTAAGCTCGTGATTAGAAGCTGTCGGTGGATGTAACAAAATAACATCAACGGAATCACCGCTGTGAATTTTCTGTTTACTGGCAGGCACATAAATTAAACAATTCGCATCGATAAGGTTTGATAGTATCCCTGACTTTTGCGTTGCCAATGGCTCTACTAATAAACTACCCTCACGACTAACCGATGCCGTTGCTCTAAGAAAGCGATCTTGCCCAACAACTTTACCAACGGAACGAGTCAACATCGCCCTTACAGGCTCTCGCCACACGTCAGATAAACTCTGTATTTTCCTGACAAACGCACGGACAAACAGTTCACAGCTAATGTACGCAGCTGATGGATTCCCAGATAAACCGAATATCATCTTATCCTTCCATTTCGCAACAACCATAGGTGTACCTGGACGCATAGCTACACGCCAAAACAAGATTTCTGCACCAATGGCTTGAAATACTTCTTTCATCACATCGTAATCCCCAACGGAAACACCACCGGTCGTGACTACAAAATCGTGACTGTCTAAAGCTGCTAATAGTGTACTCGCAATCTGTTCCTTTTGGTCAGGCACAATACCGCCCATTTGGGCACGTACGCCCCAAGCTATCAACTGCGCTGTTATACTTGGGCTATTACTATTGCGAAGTTTCCCATAAGACGGTTGCTGGTCCACTGATACTAACTCATCACCACTAGCAAATACGATAGCATTCGGTTTGCGATACACATGCACTTCATGATATCCAAAGCTCGCAAGCACTGCAATTACGGCTGCATCAATTAACCGACCTTTTGTAACGATTAATTGGCCTTGCTCCATATCCTCCCCTACATGCGAGTAGTTACCAGGGGATTTAGGAACGTGATAAATATCAACATGTTGACTGGAGTTTTCATAGTGCTGGGTTTGATCCTTTTGCACATTTGTATCTTCAAACTTTATAATCGTGTCGGCGCCTTGTGGAAGAGGTGCACCCGTCATAATTCGAGTTGCTTTACCAACTATTACTTCTAATGCAGGAACATGCCCAGCAGGCACACTCTCAATTACCTCTAAAGTAACTGGTTGATCTGGCTTTGCATCTTTCACATCTATGAAACGAACCGCGTACCCATCTAAAGGTGACTTATGAAACGATGGAATTGGTGAGTCAGCTACAACATCCTCCGCCAACACTCTTCCTAAACAATCCTCAAGCTTGACTACTTCTATCATCGGTTCATCTGCATGTGCTAAAATAATTTCCAATGCTTCCTGTACGGATACATACTGTTTATACATTTGGATATTCACTCCTATTTGCCAAAAGAACAGTGCGGGAAGGAACAAGGTTCACAGCTAGTGCATAGTCCTCCATATCCTAACTCGGCAATATCTTCACGAGTCACTGGCTCTTTAGCAAGTACTCTCGGAAGAATTAAATCGAAGGATGTTGATTTCTCATACATAACGCAGCCAGGTAACCCGATAATTGGCACTCCTTTGTAGTACGCTAACAACAGCATGGAACCAGGTAATATTGGTGTCCCATAGGTGACTAGATCAGCACCTAAACTCTTGATTGCCCCAGGTGTCCTGTCATCTGGATCGACACTCATACCACCAGTCGTGACCACCATTTCAGCACCAGCTTCAATTAGCTTTAGAACCGCTGTACGAATCTCTTCTAAATCATCCGGTACAAAAATCTGGTCAAGAATCGTAGATTCTAGCGCTTCAAGCTTCCTCTTTACAACTGGCCCAAACTTATCTGGTATTCTACCTTTAAATACCTCTGACCCCGTGGTAACAATCCCCACTTTAAAAGAATGTATAGGTAAAACAGAAATAATAGGTGCAAAATTTTTGGCAATCGTTTCAACCGTTAATATCTTTTCTTCTTCAATGACTAACGGGATTGCCCTTGTGCCTGCAAGCTTTTCACCCTTTTTCACACGTCGGTTGCTGTGCAAAGTAGCAATCGCTATGTCGGGTACATTATTCATCGCATTGATTGCTTGCGGATTAATTTTCAATAAGCCGTCTATGGCAGCACTCAAATTCACTTTACCTTCGCTAGTCTCAGACAACTCTACATTATCACCGGCGATTGCTTGGGCAAGGCGAAGAGCCGCATCATCTTCATGCAGCTCACCTTCTTTAATATCTAAAATATATATATGTTCTTTACCCATAGATAACAGCTCTTCCACATCAAGCGGACGAATTATATGTCCTTTTTTAAAGGCACGGCCCTTAAACTTACCAGGCACAATCTTCGTCATATCATGAGCAAGTACCATTCCTATGGCATCTTCCGTCTTAATTTCACGCACACTAATTCCTACCTTCAAATATTATTCTTACTCCCATTTCATAAATGAGAGATCGGTTATATGAAGCATTTTATTAATATTCTGTATTACTATTATTGTAGTCGATTATTGTAACGTTATAACGTTATAGTAGACTACTGTTAACGTTATTTTGGTAGTAGGAGGATATTCGCTTTTTGCACTTTTAGTGAAGTCATTGCTAATATTTCTTAGTGAAGAATTCTTAAGAAGATTCACTGTTTGAGCAAAACGAGTTTGAATCTTCAAGAATTCAAGCTTAGAAATATAAATGACGAAACGCTAAAGTGAAAAAAGTGAATGTCCGTATACTTCTATTTCCGTGCACACTCCCCAGTTTTCCCTTGCAGAATACGAATTCCATGCGGCAATGTCGCAATAATTTCCCCAAGGCACTCTTCAACCGCTTTCGGGCTTCCTGGTAGGTTTACGATAATCGCCTGCTTACGCGTTCCAGCTACAGCGCGAGATAGCATAGCACGGTCCGTCTTTTCAAGGGATCTCATGCGCATCACTTCTGCAATGCCTGGAATCTGTTTCTCAATAATCTCTAATGCTGCATCTGGTGTTACATCACGAGGCCCTAGCCCTGTTCCGCCAGTCGTAAGTACAAGATCTAATTTCTCTTCATCAATCCATTGTTTCATAGTATCTCTCAAAACATCTTTTTCATCAGGAACTACTGCGTATTGTTCCACATGTCCGCCAATTTTCGCAACCATATCACGAATTACTTGTCCGCTTTGGTCTTCTCTTTCACCTTTAGATCCCTTATCACTTGCTGTTAATACGCCTACACGGTAATAGTCGGTAGGTAGCTCTTCTACCTCGTCACCAACTTTTAGTACGCCACCTTTAAGAACGATTGCGAAAATACCTTCCTTCGGCATAACACAATCACCCGCTTGGTAATAAATCGCACAACGTGTATGACACTCTTTTCCGATTTGTGTAATTTCTACAATAGTTTCGCCCATACGAACGCGCGTCCCTACAGGTAAAGCCAACAAGTCTAAACCTTCTGTAGTAATATTTTCTGCAAAATCTCCCGCTTTAACCGTTAGACCCATTGCAACCATTTTTTCGATACTTTCTTGAGCTAATAAACTTAGCTGACGGTGCCAGTCTCCTGCGTGAGCATCTGTCACAATCCCATGATCTGGGCGGATTTCCACCTGATCTACATTGGTCTTTCTCATTCCCTTACGATCACTAATTGAAATTGCACGAATTCTTCCCTTTTCCATATTATTGCCCCTCTCCTCTACGGAAATCTCCACTCTTACCACCAGTTTTATATTCTAATTGGATATCTGTAATGACCATTTCTTTGTCAATTGCTTTGCACATATCATAAATCGTAAGTGCTGTTGCTGAAGCTGCTGTTAGCGCTTCCATTTCTACCCCAGTAACTCCATGGGTACTTACAGTTGCTTCTAAGTAGATTGTGTTCTCAATTTTCTCTGTATCGAACACAATGTCAACACTTGTTAGTGCCAACGGATGGCACATCGGAATTAAGTCCGAAGTTTTCTTCGCTGCCATTACTCCAGCTACTTGTGCAACTGCCAATACATCACCTTTTTTAATTTTCCCTGTTTTGATACGGTCTAGCGTTTCCGGTTTCATGACTACTTTACAACTAGCTATGGCAGTTCTTTTCGTCACAATCTTTTCAGAAACGTCTACCATGCGTGCAAACCCTTGATCATTAAAGTGCGTTAATTCCATCGAATAATCCTCCATCATACCAATATGAAAAGTAGTGTTCCGTTAAAGTTATGTTACCCACCAATTTGCGACATCTTACGAACAGTTTTATCTTGCGACATCTGTTCCTCTGTCATCTGGTGTTTTTCTTCCTTAAGGTTGAGCACTTCACGGAATACATTTGTTAGCTGCTCCTCATCAGAAATGTAAGAGCGAATATCGACTTCATTTTGCCAGAATAGACATGGCTTCAGCTTCCCATCAGCCGTCAGACGTAATCTATTACAACTAGAGCAGAAATGCTGACTTACAGGATGGATAATGCCAATCGTCCCTTCAGCACCCGCAAGTTTAAAAACACTGGCAGGTCCGTTTCCTCGAACCCCTACTACGTCCATCACTGGTGCAATCGATTCTGCAATCTTTCGTACTTCTTCCAGTGGGTAATACCCATCTTTCCAAACTAACGAATCGCCAATTGGCATATATTCAATAAATCTCATTTGAATTGGTAAGTGAATTGTCCAGCGGATAAAGTCGGCAATTTCATCCTCATTAAACCCTTTAATCACAACAGCGTTTACCTTCACCGGGTTAAGACCTTTCTCAATGGCCTTCTCAATCCCTTGAATTACCTTTTTCAGTTCGCCGCCTCGCGTCATTAAACGGAATCGATCTTCGTTCAAAGAGTCTAGACTAATATTTACACGACTTAAACCTGCCGCTTTTAATGCATCAATTCGGTCTGCCAAAAAAATCGCATTTGTCGTCATTGCTATATCTTCAATCCCAGGCACAGCATGAATCATCTGGATTAAAGACTCTAAATCTTTACGCACGAGTGGTTCCCCGCCAGTTAAACGAATTTTGCGTACCCCTAGTTTGGCAGCTACCTTTACAACAGACAAGATTTCTTCAAAGCTTAAAATATTTAAGTGATCAAGAGACTTGACTCCTTCTTCTGGCATACAATATTGACAACGCAAATTGCAGCGATCTGTAACAGCAATTCGCATATAATCATGCTTGCGCCCAAACTTATCAACTAGAGTATTCATTGGGTATACCCCTTTCTAAAACAGCGTCAAAATATGATAACGATATGAATGAGTTCGTGAAAATTGCAACAAAAAAGATACCCTAAAATGAGAATACGGGTATCTAGCATGTACAGACCGTATCTCCTTTCCAGTGGGAGGCCAAACCGTTTCCAGTATAACCCTAATCGGCAATCTTACCGTAGTAAACCTTAGGCAAAAAAGCTCGGAGACAATCAATATTGAATTATCTTTAATTTTACTATGTTTGTGATAAAAATACAAGCATCATTGATGAATTTCATATGAATAACTAGTGATTTTCAGCTACGCTTTTCCTTTAGCTGTGCGGTAATCTTCTGGTGTGTTCATGTTATAGAAAATATCCTGTCGCTCTTCTAAAGGAATAATCTTAGCCTTTACTTGATTTACAAGATTGCTAATTTTCAAATCTTGTGCCAATAAAAGTCGCTCAATGGTTTCACGACTATCTTTATGGTAGATCGCATGAAGCGGTTGCAAACGGCCATCGGTGGTTTGTCCAATGATTAATTGGTAGCCTTCGTGCATAAAATCTTGCGCCTTTGCAATAAACCATGCAGGGTCTGCATATGGCATATCACAAGCTATGGCCATGATATATGGATTTCCCGACTTACCTAATGCCGCATGAATTCCACTGAGTGGGCCTAGCTGTGGAATCTCATCTTCAATCATCTGTACTGCTAATGTTTGTGCGACTTTATGATAACTCTCCGGTCGATTCGTTACCAAAATGATGGGATTAGCCACAGGCAGTAATTTTTCATGAATATGTTCCACCATAGTTACGCCATTCAATTCTAATAAGCCCTTATCTTGCCCCATTCGCTTACTAAGTCCGCCTGCCAGAATTACACCTGTGATCATGCTATTCTCCTAACTGTATAGATTCATCGTCTTTCGTGTAATGTTAGTCGTTATTTTCTTGTTGTACTTGTTGTTGTTCCTGTTGTTCTTCATCAGACTCTGCTAGTTGTGTGCTTTCCATATACATTGCATCATGGTCAGCTACTTCCACATCTGTGATTCTCCATCCGTTGGCATAAATATTAAATCTTCTACCACGCACAAAGCCAGCTAACGTCAATCCTAATTCCCTTGCAAGACGTACGGACAGGGTCGTTGGTGCAGATTTGGAGATAATCATCGGTATATCTAACTTTGCCACTTTTAATAATATTTCTGAAGAAACTCGTCCACTCGTTACAAGCACCTTATCTTCAATGTTAATATTATTCTTTACACAGTGACCGACAATTTTATCTACCGCATTATGACGCCCGATATCCTCGTGATACACGACAATTCCCGATGGATCACATAAAGCAGAGGCATGGTTTCCACCTGTTTCTTTAAACATTTCGGAGTTCTGTTGCAATGCTAGCATTAAATTAGAAACCTGTTCTGAAGTAATGTCCAGTGGTCGTTCAATTCGATTTGTGCGCATCGAATCCAATACATTGTAGAAGATTGTCCCTTTGCCACAGCCTGATGTAATCGTACGTTTTGCGAATAATTTCTCCGATAACGATTTTTTCTTTTTCGTAGTCACATAGATTAAGCCCTTGTCCAAATCTGGACGAATTGTATCAATATCATCATACGATCGGATTAACCCTTCCGAATTTAAGAAACCTATGGCAAGCTCTTCAAGGTAAGTTGGCGTACACAATAACGTGACTAACTCATGATCATTAAAGAAAATCGTTACTGGGTATTCAACAGCCATTTGATCTTCAAACGGCACCGGTTCGCCTTCTTTAACTCGAATTACCTCTAATGTTTCGGTCTTGTCCAAACGTAAGTCTTTAATATCCACTGAGTGAATCCCCCTCTTGATATCTAATGCCTAGTAATCCATTTCATAAACAAAACTTATCATTCATCGAGTCCTTTGCGAAGCACGAAAGGTATAAGTCTCGCTATATGCCTTGCTCGGAAAAAGGACTAGCACGACTAAGTCGTGCTTAGGGTCCCTTCCTCTCTATTAATCGTTCGAATATTAATCTGCTGCCTTACTAAACACTTACTACAAACTAATATTAATTTTGCCTTACCTGCAATCTCTATCCGAACCCTGTGTAATTGAACCTTTGCTGAATACCTATACTCTCCGTCGCTAAGCTTCCACGTTTTTTTAGCGCTTCTTAAACAGATTTGACAGGACTTCTTCATGCACTAGCCCCCTAACAATAAGTTATTAATACATATGTCAGAGGGTTTTTGTCTCATTCCTAATATAAAGAAAACTTACCTATCCTATAGAACAAATTTTGTTTCAATAAATTCTTGGTCTGTAATAATTAATGGAATGCGTTTATCATGATTCTCCATTGGTACTTCAGAAATTATTTGTTCATCAAATGCAACGGCTATGATGGTAGCATTCGGTGTGCGCTCAAAAAACCGATCATAGTAACCAGCGCCATAACCAATCCTTCCACCATGTCGATCAAATGCAAGACCAGGAACGATAATAACATCCAATGTGTCCACATCCACGATACGAATTGCTTGTTTGATAGGCTCAAGTACACCGAAATTCCCAGGAGCTAGTTCCTCAAAGCTGTATAATAAGGAAGGGTGTAGCTCCCGTGACTTAGGATCACTGAGTGGCACGATAACTTCTATATTTTTATCCCAAAGGTATTGGATGAAATCTTTAGTCTCTACTTCATCTTGAAAATTCACGTATACCATTACCCTTTTGGCTTGCTGAATTTCTTCTAAAGCCTTTAATCGCTCAAGAATTACTGCAGACTTCTTCACTCTGCTTTGCTTACTAACTTTCATTCGTTGTAGTAGCATTTCTTGGCGTAATGTTCTCTTTCTAACCTTCACGTCTATCCCCTCCGTTTACATGGTGGTTATTCTTATAAGAATTTGATATCATAAAATTTATAAATTCTAATGTACTAGCAAAAGCCGTATGTATGTTTGAAAAGTAATTTCTGAGGTGATTGAATTTGGCAGTCCTACAAGCTCTTCATATAAATAAGTCCTATGGGATTACTCCTATTCTAACGAATTTATCTCTTCAAGTCCATGATGAAGATAAAATTGGGATTGTCGGCCCTAATGGCGCTGGTAAGTCCACTTTTTTAAAGATTCTAGCAGGACGCGAATTGCAAGATCAGGGTGACATTATTGTTACGAGAGATAAACAATTATGTTATCTTGCCCAAGATAGTGGCTTAGATTCTGAACGCACTGTCTGGGATGAGATGTTATCCGTATTTGCTTCCCTTCATTCAATTGAACAAGAAATTCGCCGTTTGGAAATTCACATGGGTGTTGCTTCTTCTCCACAGGAAACATTAGAAGCGATTATGGAACAATATAGCATATTACAGGAACGATTCGAACGTGAAGGTGGATATAAATTCGCTGCTGACATCCGTAATGTGCTGGCAGGTCTGGGCTTTGGTTCCATGAATTATAAAGAACATCTGGTAAAACGTTGTAGTGGCGGTCAGAAAACGCGACTAGCACTAGCTAAAATTCTTCTCAGTAATCCAGATCTTATCTTATTAGATGAACCTACAAACTATTTAGACATCGATGCTTTGTCATGGCTAGAACAATTTATCAAGGACTTTGAGGGGGCTGTTCTTGTAGTTTCCCACGATCGTTACTTTCTAGATACTTTCGTAACTGCAATTTATGAAATCGATCAACATGTTGGCACTCGTTATGAGGGCAATTACTCTTTTTATTTGTCCACAAAAGAACAGCGTCTCATCGAGCATGAGAAACGATATGTTCAGCAACAACAGGAAATTGCCAAAGCAGAAGACTTCATTCAACGAAATATTGTGCGAGCTACCACTTCTTCACGTGCGCAAAGCCGTAGAAAGCAGTTAGAAAAAATCGAAAGAATTGAAGCTCCTAAGCAACAATCGAAAACCTTTTTCACGTTTCAGACGAAGAAGCGCACAGGAAACTTAGTACTCGATTTACAGTGTTTAGAGATGCAATTCGAGGAAAACGGTCAACAAAGAAAATTATTTCAAAACCTCAGTCTTCAAGTCGAGCGTGGCGACCGAATTGGAATCATCGGCCCAAATGGTATAGGCAAATCTACACTATTAAAAATTATAGCTGGCCGCCTAACCCCTGTTGCTGGTAACGTCCAATATGGTTCGAATTTGCTGATTGGCTATTATGATCAAGAGCAAGCAGATTTGACCTTAACGAATACAATCTTCGATGAAGTGCATAATGATTTCCCCAATATGACGAAGACGGAAATCCGCAGTGCTCTAGCGCAGTTCCTTTTTACTGGCGATGAAGTAGAGAAAAAAATTGTATCTTTAAGTGGCGGTGAGAAAGCAAGGGTCACTTTGACAAAATTGATGCTCGCGCAAGATAACTTACTCCTCTTAGATGAGCCGACGAACCATTTAGATATACAGGCTAAGGAAGCCCTTGAATCAGCGCTAACTGCCTATGATGGTACGATGTTATTCATATCCCATGATCGATATTTCTTAAATACGATTGCCAATAAAATCGTGCACTTCTCCCAGGACCAATTGACTGTATATCTTGGCAATTACGATTACTATCTGGAAAAGATTCAAGAGAAAGATCTCGTCATACAGCGTGAGGACTCTGTCGCGGAGCAAAAAGAAACCCACGAAGAAATGAAGCGTAGAAGAAATACCGAGAAACAACTAACAAAACAATATGAGAAGGTAGAAGCAGACATTCAACAAACAGAAGAGGAAATTGCAAATTTAGAAAATGAGCTATGCAATCCTGAAATATTTGATGATCACGAAAAGGTCACCATCCTAAATCAAAAACTTACAGAAAAACAACAACAGTTAAATCAATTATTAGAAAAATGGGAACTTCTAGCGAATGAATTGCAGTAGACTAATGACCTGTCTTTCAGGTTGAATTCTCCTGTTAAAATTGTGAGTGCAGACTCCGATATTAGATGTATCAATTCCCATCACACCAATAGGAGGACTTACAAATGAAGAAATTAGTCATCGTAGTACTTTGCATCGCTCTTCTTGTCCCTGCCCAAGTTTTTGCCGTAGTATCCACTGCTGATCAAGTAATTATCTCTGAGAAAGAACGACAACTATTAAAAGATTTTTATGTGAAACTAGAGAATATGATTGTTAAGCTACAGTCAGAGACAGATAAGCTAAAGTATAAAAAGCAGCTAGAAGAAAATATCCTTCGAAACGAGACCGTCCCATACATAAACCGTTTTGAACGATTAAATACCATGTATTATGAGATTGACGCTAATTTACAGAAATCGCAAGCCGCTACAATTAACGCTAGTGAACAGCAACGTTTACGAGAATTCTCTACTAAAATTGAAGGTAGGATTAGTACTCTTAAAAATGAGCGAGAGATCCTGTCATATAAGAATCAATTAACTGAAATCATGAATGCAAATCTTACTTTTACAGATAGAAATGCAAAACTACTTTCCTTATACCATGCTGTAGAAGGGGCTATCAATCAAAGTTATAAACAAGTAACTAACGACAGCGAACAACAAAGATTACGCGAATTCTATACTAAAATTGAAGGTAGGATTGCTACCCTTAAAAATGATCGGGAGGTTCTGTCGTTTAAGACCCAATTAACTGAAATCATGAATGCAAATCTTTCTTTTAATGATAAAAATGCAAAATTACTTTCCTTATACCATACCGTAGAAGGCGCTATCAGCCAAAATTACGATCTGGAAATGAGAAAAGAGCTAGAAAAAAGACAAGAACTTGAAAAACAAAAGCAACTAGATAAACAAAAAGAAAATGAAAAAGCGAGAGAAATTATAGACCCTACGAATAAGTTGCAAGAAGAACTACGCCTAGCGCAAGAAAAAATACGAGCAATGACGAACCGTATCGCTGAGTTGGAAAGAATCACCCTGTTAAAAGATGATGAAATACGTAAATTAAAGGAAAGAGATGTCAAGGATCGATTATTCATCGAGGGGAAAACGCTTCAGTATGATGTACCTCCAATGATACAAAATGGAAGAACTCTAGTACCTGTAAGAGCGATTAGCGAAGGTTTGGGCGCAGATGTAGGTTGGAGTGCAATAGACAGGAAAGTAACTGTTCTTAAAGACGATAAAACTATTGAATTAACTGCTAACTCTACTACTGTATTAGTAAATGGGCAAAAACAAGTGATTGATGTGCCTGCTACCATAATCAATGGCAGGGTCATGGTCCCTTTACGTTTCGTGTCAGAAATTCTAGGCATTAACGTCATGTATAACGATAAAACTGGTGATATCGATGTAGGTCTTTAATGTTGAAATAAATAAAAACAACTGCTAGCTTAGAGAGACAAGCTAGCAGTAGCATTTAATGACATATCGGAGAATTCTTGTTTTTCGTATAAATAATACGCAGCAGCAGCGATCATGGCCGCATTATCTGTGCAATAGTGGATGGGAGGAATATTAACCTGCCATCCTTTTTGTTGCCCTGTTGCAAGTAACGCTTGGCGTATCCCAGAATTAGCAGCCACACCGCCAGCAACAACAAGCCGGCTTAATTGCATTTTTTCCATGGCTAATTCTGTTTTCGCTACGATTACATCGACAACGGCTTTCTGGAAGCTAGCAGCGATATCTGCATGGTTGACCTCTTCATTTTTCATACGCGATTTATTCAAGTAATTCAACACTGCTGACTTCAGACCACTGAAGCTAAAGTCTAGTGATCCTTCTTCAAGCATAGCTTTAGGAAACTCAATGCTGGCTTGTCCCGTCTGTGCTAATCGATCGATATGCGGACCTCCTGGATAAGGTAATTCAATCGTTCTTGCTACCTTATCAAAAGCCTCACCTACAGCATCATCTAGTGTTTGGCCTAAAATTTCAAAAACCCCGTGGTCTGTAACTTTCACAAGCTCTGTATGACCTCCAGAGATGATAAGACTAAGATACGGCGGCTGTAAATCTACCACTAACTGATTCGCATAGATATGACCAGCAATGTGATGGACACCGATTAAAGGTTTCTGTTTAGCAAAGGCTAAGGCCTTCGCAACGGAAACGCCTACTAATAACGCCCCTACTAGCCCTGGTCCTTTCGTAACAGCGATTGCATCAACTTCCTCTATTGTAATACCCGCTTTATCTAATGCTTCCTCGATTACAGGAAGGATATTATCAATATGTCTGCGCGAAGCAACCTCTGGAACGACCCCACCATATCTTTTGTGAATATCAATTTGGGAAGAAATAACGTTCGACAGCTCTTTTTTACCGTTTACTACAACTGCTGCCGATGTCTCATCACAGCTCGTTTCAATCCCTAGGATTGTCACAGATTTATTCATTGAACTCTGACGTACCGCTTTCGTCTCGCTCATCTTCCTCTAACACCACCCACATAATAATTGCATCTTCCCCGTTGTCGGAATAATACTTTTTTCTAATTCCATTTTCAACAAACCCATATTTAATATACATCTTTCTCGCCGCTTGGTTAGAAACGCGCACTTCCAGCGTCATGCGTTGAACGCCCATAGCCTTACATTCTTTCATGATTGTTTCTAACAATAGGCACCCTAGACCTTGCCCTTGATATTCAGGTTTTACTGCGATTGTCGTAATATGAGCTTCCTCTAATATCAGCCATATACCAATATAGCCTATGATTGTGCTGCTCTTCGTATCTTTAGCTTCGAGTACATAATATTTTGCTAGCTGATTATCTGTTAATTCATTGTAGAATGCCGCTTCACTCCACGGCAAAGAGAATACCGTGCTTTCAATGTCGAATACATACGGTATATCAGCAAATGTCATGGAACGAATGAGGTATGTGTTAATCTTTGAAAAGCTTGGTTTCTCATAATTAGAATGGTCGTTACTCAGAGCCAACACCTAATTTCTGCTGTTGAAGCCAATTGTATTCTGCCTCTGCCAATCTTAAGTACTCTGGACTAAAGCTCTTCACATCTTCTATTTCTCCGCGCGCTACATATCCTAGCCCAATTTCTAGTAAACTACTGGCGCGGGCGAGATTTCGCGACACACTAGCGACCCTTATGTTCGTTCGAATGTAATCCATATCGCTGGCACGCTGCTCTTGACTGGTTATAAATTGTTCTAGAGTTTTTTTATGTATGTGTATGTCATGACCAACAAAAAGTATACGTTCATACTTACCACTAATTTCACAAATCCAATCAGTGAACATTGTTAGACGATCGCCTTCAATAGCCTTCCACAAATCATTATGTGGAAGATGAGTAATACTCCCGTCATCACTACAGTGACTTTTATAGACTCCAGTAAATACCTGCCCTCTACGCGCATCAATGACAGGAACAATAACTCCTGTATGACCTTTGCAACTATGAGCAATCACAGACAAGCTAGATACACCGATTAGTGGTAGATTGAGTGACCATGCAAAACTTTTTGCAGTAGAAACGCCAATTCTTAGTCCCGTATAGGAACCTGGTCCCTTTGCTACAATGATTCCTTTCAGGTCTTTAGGCGTTATCTTTGCAACTTTCATCATATGTTCAATGGCAGGCATTAGTCGAGATGAGTGATCGCCACTCACATTCGTTGTATACTCGGCAATGATTGATTCTTCTGTTCCTAATGCGACTGATAACGTTTGCGTTGATGTATCGATTGCTAGATACGGCATATACTCACCAACTCCTCAATGACTTTCTTCCACCTTTGATCTGTAAAAGAAAAGGTGATTACCCTATGCTGATCATCTTCTTCCATATGCCGAATTGCGATGTGTAAGCGTTCTTCCGGTATCAACTCATCGATAAACTCCGACCACTCAATCACACAAACGCCATTCCCATAAAAATACTCATCATATCCTAAGTCTTCATCAATCGCTGACTCGCCTAAGCGGTAAATATCAAAATGATATAAAGGCATTCTGCCTTCAAGGTATTCTTTAATGATGGTAAAGGTAGGGCTACTTACGGGCGCCAAAATGCCAAGTCCTTTAGCAATTCCCTTCGTCATCGTTGTCTTGCCCGCCCCTAAATCCCCACTCAATGTAATAACGTCTCCAGGGGACAGTAGTTTTCCTAAATGATTGCCTATGTTTAATGTATGTTCAAGTGATTGACTCTGAATGTTTTCCATGAAAAAAGACGACACCTTCCATTGCATACTTTACTATTCGAAGATTCCAACAAGTAACATAATTATAGCCTTTTCCTATGCGTTGTTGCAAGAAAGGCTATAAATAATAACAGATGTAATGAATATGTACTATTCATCACATCTGCTCACAAATTGAATATATTGATCTACTAATGATGGGTCAAATTGCGTCGATTTCCCCTTTTCTAACTCTTCAACAGCCCTATCAAAAGTAAGTCTTGGTCTATAGGCACGATTATCCGTCATAGCATCCCAAGCATCTACAATTGTTACAATCCTTGCAGATAAAGGTATTTCTTTACCTTTTAATCCATCAGGATATCCTCTCCCATCGAATCGTTCGTGATGATGTTTAACTATATGCAGAATGTCTTTTTCTGGTTCTAGTGGCGCAACTATTTTTGCACCTTTCATTGGATGAGACTTGATAATCTCAAATTCATGTTCCGAAAGCGTGGATGGTTTATTTAAGATGACATCCGATATCCCTATCTTTCCTATATCATGTAGTAAGGCCCCATGTTGAAAGACTTCAACGGTATGTGAATCTAATCCCAAAAACTTGGAGAATTCCTTGGTCAATCTTGAAACTCTTTTGGAATGGTTTTGAGTGTACAAGTCTTTAGCGTCAATAGCAGAGACTAATGTATCTATGATTTTGAAGTAAAACTCTTTCTTTCCCTGTTCAATTTTCAACACATTGTTTTCAAGAATGAGAGCTGTATTATGTGAAAAAATTCTGAGATTCAAAATATCCTGCTCCGAATAAACACTCGTGTGCTGATGATGCCCTCTTTCCTTGCGATGCATAACAACGGTGTATCCTATCATATTTTCACCAATATTCAGCGGAACAATTGCTAGGGAAATTAGTTTACTATCGTACCTCAAAAAGTAGTTTAATTTTTTATCAAATTGGCTTATAACTGTGATGTCTTTCGTTTTATCGGTACCAAATAATCGGTTAATATTTCTTAATTCTTCTACTAGTTGACTAGGAATATTTCCATTGACCTCAATCGTCTTTAATTTGCTAATCCCTTGTTCAAATATGTAAAGGCATCCAGCCTCACTTCCAGTGATATTCATAGCTAATTGCAGTGCTTTTTTTATACTTGTGTTTATGTCACTCTCGTTAATCCAAACTTTATTGATTTCTACTAAAAATAATTGTTCTTCTAATGATCTTTCTAATTCTGCAATTCTTGTATGTAATTTATGAATGTTGTTCTCATGCTGATATACATTCGGTTGTAAAATGGTAGTCGCCTCCAATTGTGCATTTATCATCTACACTTGCAATCCATTCTGGTAGCCGCTTGATTCGCTCCGCAGGATTTTCCTCCTCCACAGCATCCACTACCTTTTATCCCGTTTCCAATCCTTTTTATTACTACATATACACTATAAGTAACAATCATAATACCGGATAGCATACTGATATATTCCATAGCTCCACCTCATTGATTCAATTGATTTAAAAGAATAGTGATCCGATTTGATATATAAGAGCTGCAACTGTCCAAGCCAGCATAAACTGCCCTACCATGGCCAAAAATGTCCAACGATAAGAACCCGATTCTCTTTTTATAGTAGCTAATGTTGCGATACATGGTGTATATAATAGTACAAACACCATAAAGCTGTAGGCTGAAAGAGCTGTAAATGAGTTGTTTATAAATTGATGAAAGTAAGTGCTTTGTGAGGCTATATCCATGTCCCCTAATCCATAAATAATGGCCATCGTACTGACAACTACCTCTTTAGCCATGAACCCTGCAAAGATAGCTACGGTTGCCTGCCAGTTATCAAATCCGAGCGGGGCAAATATCGGAGAAATCACTTTCCCAATCGACGCTAAAAAACTATCATCTATTTCCGAAACGCCATTGAATGAAAAATGCAATAAAACCCACATAATAACGGACATTCCAAAAATAATGGTACCTGCTTTTATTAAAAATAGTTTTCCTCTTTCCCAAACGCGAAGCATAATAGTAGTAGGCTCAGGGATGCGATAAGGCGGAAGTTCTAAGATAAACGGTACATATTCACCTTTTAAAATAGTCTTCTTCAAAATATACCCTAACCCTATAGCAACCAATATTCCTAATAAATACAAAGAAAATACAACTGCACTACTGTTATGCGGAAAGAACACCGTAACAAATATTAAATATACGGGAAGTCTCGCACTGCAGGACATTAAGGGCGTAACAAGCATAGTTACTTTTCTATCATTCTCATCTTCAAGAGTCCTAGCTGCCATTACTGCCGGAACAGAGCAACCGAAGCCTAGAATCATAGGAATAAAAGCCTTACCATTTAAACCAATTTTACGCATCAATCGATCCATAATAAACGCAGCTCTAGCCATATATCCACTATCTTCTATAAGCGATATAAAAAAGTACAGAATAAAAATTTGTGGTACGAAAACGATTACACTTCCTACGCCGCCGATAATCCCTTCAGAAATCATCGAATTAAGGACTGAAGATACTTCAAGAGCAGTTAGCCACTGGTTCACGGATGGTATTAATAGCGTGACAAATAAACTGTCCACCCAATCGACTAATGGTGTACCTAAGATGTCAAAGGTGATTAAAAATACGCCCCACATGATTAATAAAAATATGGGAATTCCAAGTACACGGTTGATTAATATTTTATCGATTGTATCTGTTATGGTGAGCTGACATTCTTTCTTATGCTCAACCACCTTTTGTTTGATTTGAGTAATCATTTCATATCTGTTTTCTATGATTCTGCTAATAAAAGGGCTATCGTGAACTATTTCTTCTAATTCTTGTATAAACGAAGAGTCACTAACATTTGTTTTTATGGTTTGTAAGATTATTTGATCGCCTTCTAATAGCCTAAGTGCGGTCCATCTTAGCCTCTCTTCTTTTATATCACAATTTGAAGAATCTCTTTTTAATAATCTCATTATATTACCTAATATATTTTCTATAGATTGATCATAGATACGAAGAGTGGCTTCTCCTGCGTTTATTTGTTGTTTCTCCGCAACGGCAATTGTTTGATTCATCAACTCTTGTATTCCCATTTGTTTTACAGCGACAATCGGAATCACTGGTACACCTAATAAGTCAGATAGTTTTTGTATATCAATGAGCATACCTCTCTTTTTCGCAACATCCATCATATTCAACGCGATTACAAGTGGCTTGTTAAGTTCTATTAATTGTAGCGTTAAATATAGATTCCTCTCTAAGTTTGAGGCATCAATCACATTGATGATTACATCTGGTTCATCATCCGAGAGATAAGACCTTGTAACAATCTCTTCTATCGAGTAAGAAGTAAGACTGTAAATACCTGGCAGATCAACAATCTTTACAGAACCCTGATTGTTGCTTTTATTAAGAGAACCTATTCTCTTCTCTACCGTAACCCCGGGCCAATTGGCAACATGTTGCCGTGCCCCCGTCAATTTATTAAACAATGCTGATTTCCCAACATTTGGATTTCCTGTCAACGCTGTAGTAAAAGACATTTCTTCTCCCCTTACCTTTTACGCCTTTACGATAATTTCGCTCGCTTCTTTCTTTCTTAGTGATAATTGATAGCCCCTAACCGTTATTTCGATTGGATCGCCAAGGGGGGCTATTTTCGTAACATGTATTTCTATCCCTGGCACAAGACCAAGTGTCATAAATCGGGAGCGCAAGCGCTCATCTAGAAGTATGCGCTCAATTTTAACACGTTCACCTGGTTGAACTTCATTTAGTTTTCTCACCCTGCAAGTCCTCCTTCGTCAGGGCTCACGAGAATAAAGCTCGCTAAGTGTTTATCAACAGCCAAACGGGTATTCCCATACAATAGTACATAGGAACCGTCCATATCACTTACTATTACTTGAATTTTTGTGTCTGTCACTAGGCCACGCTCTAATAGAGCTTTTTTTATCGATTGACTTGCCCTTATTTCCTTTAGTGTTACGTTGTTCGCTATCCTAAGCATGGATAATGGCATCATCAAAATTCACTCCCCATTGATTATTTGCAATGCTGTCGTATACTACCTTGTTCTTTCCTGTTCTTTTTGCTTGATAGAGTAACGAATCAACCTCGTTCACAAATGCACTATCTTCTAATTCTTTATACTGGTGATTTGAACTAATTCCACAACTGATAGTAATTTTGACCGTGATATCTTGGATATGAAATTCTTTGCTTTCTATTTCCTTGCGAATCCGTTCGCAGATTGCGACTCCTTCTTTTAAAGTAAGCGCTGGAAATATTATTCCGAATTCCTCCCCGCCATAGCGAGCTGCGATATCAGTCTTTCGAATCAGTTCCTTAATTGTTCGTGCAACTTCTGTCAGAATTAAGTCCCCAGCAATATGACCATATGTATCATTCACCTTCTTGAAATTATCAATATCTAATATCGCTAAGCAAAAGTCTGAAAGATTGGAAGATATAGAACGATATTTATGAAGTTCTCCAAAAAAAGTATAATGATTGAATAAATCCGTCATTTGGTCCTTTTGCGAAATTTCTTTCAGGTAATTATTTTTCATTTCTAACTCTTGTTGTACAAAAGCTACTTGTTTCACAAGTTTATCTATCTCTTTTATCACAGTAGCAATGGTTAAAGCGAACAAAAATAAAATCGTTATATTAATCCCAACTTGAATTGCAAATATGCTATTTTTGTCCTCGATAGTAATTCCAATGAAATATAGGAAAATAGTTAATATTACTATGCCGCTGAAATGTATATGCGGAAAACGTAATATGCCGATTACCACAAATGCTATAAAAATCGGAAACATGTTGACATGTGTATTATTCGTTAGTAGATAAACAATCGTTATAATAATTCCGTCTAATAGATAAAAGTAAAGTTTTGGTTTATAGGATTCTAACGGTTTAATTTGCGTTTGATATACGTACAGAAAGCCCTCTGACAAACAAATGATTAAAGCTGCGCTAATCACGTAGGCTAAAGCATCATAGTTCGCTTTATCCTCAAGGGCAATGTACTTTATAAAGAATAATCCTATTATATATACCATTAACTTGATACCAAAGAATAACTCCTCTAGCACCATAGTGCGGCCTTGATGAATATCCTTCATAATTACCTCCAAACGCAATCTAATGATATTGATTTTCACTTGCAGAGATAATTTAATTATAAACAATATTTTCTTTTTGTAAAGAAGAAAAAACAAAAAACGCTGCCCCAGGCAACGTTTTTCGATACATTATATTCTTTTCTATTACTTTTTACTGGGCGATTTTCTTTTCTGCAATCATATCTTCTAGGCGTTCTTTCTGCGCAACTAATTCTTCCATTGAAGCTTCATGCGTTGATGCAGGCACACACATAGCTTGTCCATACCCCGGTTGAATTAATGAATGAAGTTGGCCACGGTTTTGTTCATATAGACGGTAACCCACTGCTCCTGTTACAGTCCCAATCAAAAATCCATACCAAAAGTCACTTCTAAGTCCCATGATTCCCATACCTTGACCCATACCTGTATTATTCATACCTCTTATCATAATATATAGTACCTCCCTGAGATCTATTGTTCATAAAAACATGTCTCATTTTTCAGTATAACCTTGCAACATAAAATAAATCTTATAATAGCTATTTAAAATTACCCAAGATTTTTCTCTGCAATTAGATCTTCTAAACGCTCTTTCTGTGCTACTAAATCTTCTACTGAAGAAGCGCTATTTACAGTGGATTCGCATCCTTCAGCTTGTCCAAAAGCTGGGCGAATTAATTGTTGTAATTGCCCACCGTTTTGTTCATATAAACGATACCCTACTACTCCTGTTACAGCACCTACTGCAAAACCAAACCAAAAATCTCTATTCATCATCGAAATCTCATCTCCTTATATGTTTTTCTTTTACTTTTGTTATACCTTATTTGCCACTTTTAAGCAATTTACCTTATGTGATCGCAGGAAGTTTTGCGTCTTCCTTTGACATATCGAACAAAATCTCTAGAAGATTGACTCCCCAGGATATTGCAGAAGCCTGTAAAATATTACTTGGCCCTAAAGACAGCATACTTACAATCCCCGCGATAACATCTGGATGCTTGAGCTTATTCGTTCCTCCATGAGTTAAAACTGTATACGCTGTAGAAATCATTGCCGTGTAATCGAGAACATCCGGTCGAGGACTCGAAGTTTTTCTAGCATACGCAATAAACAGAATTGCTCCCGTGAGTAAAGATGAAAACAGGTTCCTACGAACCTTCGGCTTTACGTTAACCATGATATCGTCGATTGGACTAAACGCGATTTGATTAAAAAACACCGTTACATGTTTAAGAATTGTATTCCTATCAATGACTTGCTTCTCATATTCAAATAATATCGAATGAATCCTTGGTTCAATTCTTACGTAATTTACACCATGTACAGCTGTAAAAAGCTGCATAATGTACTTCAAATCTTTCCTTCCAGAGAGGGCTGGAACAATCAGACGAAGTCTTCCTGGAATGTCATGAGCAATATAGAATTTGTTATTCATGATCATGTCTCCGTTACTAGAATTTTTGAACTGTTCAGTACAACTCCAATGGTAGCTGCATTATGTATCACTGCTGCCACTACTGGTGTAATTGTACCCGCAGCCCCAAGCAGCATAGCAAAGCTATTAATCACAATCGTCGCTAAGAAGTTTTGATGAATTACGTTCATCGTCTTCTGAGCTAAACGTATGACTGTTGGTAAAGTTAATGGGTCATCGCCAGTAATAATCACATCACATGCCTCTACGGCAATGTCAGTACGCTTTCCTCCCAATGTTACCCCGATGTCAGCATATGCTAATGCAGGGGCATCATTAATGCCATCTCCCACCATCATAACAGTATTCCCTTTATGATGATACTTCTTTACGATATTTGCTTTGTCTTCTGGTAGTGCTTCAGCAAAATAATTATCTAGGAACAAATTCGAGGAAATCTTCTGTGCGTTATGTTTCTTATCCCCAGTCAATAATACAATTTCGTCTATCCCTTGTCTACGTAACTGGTTAATTGTCCGTTTCATTCCAAAACGCACTGGGTCATAGATACTGATAACGCCCATGAGTTTCTTATCGCACCCTACAAACACGAGGTTGTCTTCTTTTTGACGAACGTCAGCACCTTGTTCAGAATGTAGAACGCTCATGTCAATACCAGACTCTGTCATAAAAGAGTCACTTCCGATAAGAATCTCGCGGCCTTGAATTTCAGAGCGAATCCCACGCCCAACGATGGTTTCCACCTCGCCATGATTTGGGATTTCTTCATTCCAAATTTTCGCCTGATTAACAATAGCACTGGCAATTGGATGAGAAGAGTGCTCTTCTGCTGAAGCCGCAAATCGAATAACTTCGCGATCTGTGTATCCATTGAAAGCATATACTTGCTTAATAGTCGGTTCTCCCTCAGTGATTGTTCCCGTCTTATCAAAGATAACAGTATCAATGTTGGACAAACGCTCAATGTATTGTCCACCTTTTACTAAGATCCCTTGTTTCGCCGCTTTTCCTATTGAGGCAGATATCGCCGTAGCTGTCGATAACTTCAACCCGCACGCATAATCAATAAACAGCATGTTCATGACTCGGTTCCAGTCTCTCGTAATGAAGTAGACAATCCCAGCCATCGCAAAGGATACAGGTACAAGAGATTGAGACATCTTGTCTGCAAACGATTGAATTGGCGCCTGCTTACTTTGGGCTTCTTCGATTAACTTAATTATGCGAGTAATTGCTGTTCCATCACCCACATGCTTTACTTTAATACGAATTTGCCCTGCCTTGAGAATACTGCCCGCATAGACATAGCTTCCTTCTGCAACCTCTTTCGGGATAAATTCTCCTGTCATCGACGATTCATCGACAGAGCCCATACCACCGACAATAGTTCCATCGACAGAAATTTTCTCGCCTATGAAAACGGCGATTGTATCCCCAGGCTGAACTGTTTCAATTGGTACTTTAAGCTCCTTACCATATTCGTCTACACGCCATACAAAAGGAACGTCAACCTTCAACATATTCGTGATATGGTTTCTTGTCCGATTGGCTGTATACTCTGTTAGTAATTCTCCTACGCTGGAAAGTATCACAATCGTTAATGCCGAACTTGGTCTTCCTTTTATAGCCGCTGCTAATACTGCTGACGCCGTTAATGTATCGGCAGTTATACGCTTATCCACGAACAACGATTTGAAACCATTTTTAATGATATCTCCAGCTGCGTATAGCATTGCTAAAGTAGCCGGATGAGCTAATCTAGATAAACCCGGTTGCATTGACGTCGGAAAAAAATATCTTTCGATTACAAAAGCACCCACAGCAATCCCTATGCGTGATATTTCTTTCTTGATAGCTGCACTTGTCTCTGCGCTTTGATTCGTAGATTCGCTTACTAATTTCCGCTTTTGATCCTTCCAGAACAATTTAACAACATGCTGCACGTCGATAAACAACTGCTTGATAGCAACTTTTGAATCAAAATATACAAGCAGAGAATTCGTTTCTTGTGTAAAACGAATCGATCGTATGTATGGTATCTTTTCAACAAAACGCTCTAACTCTATTGATGATGCAACTGGGAAAAGCACTTTAAATCGCACTCTGCCTGGCAACACATGATGAACTGCTAGTTGAGCCACTTACTCCGTGCCTCCTCTCCTTTAATCATTCTATAAGCCCATAACAGGTTTCTGTAACCTGCACCCGGGTTGTTGCCCCTTATGCTAACAACGCTTGAAACGATTAGGGTAATCACTATAATAGACGCGATATCAGAAATGCCTAATGTTTTACTCTTAATAAAATGATCGACATGATTAATTGTCTTACGCATAACCTTCATTACATCTGCTTCTTTGGCCTTGAACCCTTTCACTGATCCTACGACTGCACTATCCATTAAGCTGTTAAATTGTTCTTGTGTAATGTGCGGTTGATGGAATTCTAATAGCAGACTACCCGTAATATGTGATGCTGTTACTTTCATTACAAGCGGATGTTTTCCAAAAGTTTCGACTAACTTGTCCGCCACTTGCTTATTCTTCCAAGTAGGGCTTTGAAGTCTTAATCTCCCAGGGGAGGCATGAACGACATTCACCTTAATATTTGAGAAGTTCGATAAAGCATTAGTTCCTACAGCTGTTAATAAGGTACCACATAGCATTTGAAACATTTACTCACCTCGTTTCTATATTTAAGAATTAATAATTTGTTCAGCACGTGTTAACCATTTCTCTATGATTTGTATCTCTTGAAGTAGGGATTTATCGAAGAGGATTAATAAACTTCCGGTTTCAGGCGTATATTGAGCGGATTCGATTTTCGGTTCCTTTTCTAATTCTTGAAGGAATTGATAAATTCTATCTTCTTTATCTTGCCAACCTGTGCATTTTAAGCGTAACCTTCCAGGGATTAAGTGTGCTATGTCTATGTTATTTCGAGAAAGGATTTTGCGTATACGATTTGCAAGTATTACGTTATTGATTAAAAACATTCACTTCCCCCTTATCTGTTTATGTCATATCTTAGCATAACAAATATTATATTCCAAACGATTTGCATACAGTCGATAGGTACTCGCTACTATTGCGACATGTTCAACATAAGAATAATCGTACTCATCAATAATGATAATCAGTATTTCTTATAAATTGATTATAGCATCTACGTAATGTTTTGCACAGCTTTTCTGGAAATAAAAGAGCCGTATTATTGGACTTATAGAAAAAAGCCGAGTAGAGGTAGAAAATACTATCTCTTACTCAACTTTTCCATTTCATTTCTCTTATTTTTCTACTTCATAAGGCCAAGCAAGCATGCCGCCTTCAACATTTGTTACCTGTTTAAAACCGTTTTTTACTAATATTTCACTAGCTGTCACACTTCGTTTTCCTGATCTACAAATGACTAAATACTTCGTGTCCTTATTTAGTTCATCTAAGCGACTCTCCAATTCCTCAACTGGAATATTAACCGTTCCAGGAACATGACCTTCTGCATATTCTTCAACAGTTCTTACGTCAAGCATAACGTGTTCACCATCTGCACTTAATGTATTCGCTTGATGTACGTCGATGTTTTTATAACCAGCACCACACGCTACAAGTGAAAGCGTGACCAAAGCAACTATAAATAATAGGGAATATCTGTTCACCTTAACCCACCTCTATATCTATATAATTTATCTCAGCGGCGTTTACTAATACTCCCACTTCTTTAAGCGGGAGATAAGTGCCGCCAAGCTTCGAAATAAGTGCAACTAGAGTTCAGGTGGAGTAAAACTCCATCTGAACTAAGTTTTCTTTATCTCTTATTAGAACCTTATCTTATATTAAACATAATGCGACCTTTAACAGACTTGATGAGGTTCAACTATTCTATTATACCTGATTCCATGCTTCCAGACCACCTTTTACGCTATAAAACTCCGAGAAGCCTTGCTGTATAAATATATCGCAAGCTTTGGAACTGCGGTTTCCACTACGACAAATGACGATATATTTTTTGTTCTTATCTAATTCAAGAATTCTGCTTTTCAATTCATCAATTGGTATCAAAATTGCACCTTCAATATGATCATCCTGATATTCCACAGGTGTTCTCACGTCAATTAATGTGTATCCTTGATTCTTCCAAAGGTCTTTCGCCCTTATTGCTTCTATAGATGTATGTACCTCAATGTTCTGATCTTCCAATTAAAACCCTCCTTATCCTCTTCAATCTCTTCTATTATTACCGAATCCAGAAAGTCCTATAAACTATAATTTATATATAGAGAAATCTAGTATTCGTTGCACCTATACTATCTACAATAAACCTATTTACTTTTGGCGGCGCAAAACAGCACATAAGTTGAAATCAGGAATTTGCAATAAATTAGATACTGCAAAAAGACCTTTGAAAGATAACTCTCTCAAAGGTCTTCATTCATTGCCTGGCAACGTCCTACTCTCCCAAGGACCGACGTCCTAAGTACCATTGGCGCTGGAGGGCTTAACGATCGTGTTCGGTATGGGAACGGGTGTGTCCCCTCCGCTATCGCCACCAGACATTCAACTACACGTTAAAACCTACTATCGACATCGAAACTTTGCTTTGTTCTTTTTGTGTGTGCGTTTTTGGGTTAACCCTTTTGGTTAAGCCCTCGACCGATTAGTATCTGTCCGCTTAACATATCACTATGCTTACACTCCAGACCTATCTACCTCGTCATCTCCAAGGGGTCTTACTAGCTTATGCTATGGGAAATCTTATCTTGAGGGGGGCTTTGCGCTTAGATGCTTTCAGCGCTTATCCCTTCCAAACTTGGCTACCCAGCTAT